>NZ_ASZT02000250.1:0-3199 GCF_001006065.1 Sphingobacterium sp. IITKGP-BTPF85 | reverse complement strand
CGCATTTGTAGAACTGCAGGATCCGTACGGTCGCATTCAGCTTTACATCAACCGTGATGATATCTGCACAGGTGAAAATAAAGATTTATATAACATCGTATTCAAAAAACTATTGGATCTAGGCGATATCATTGGTGTTGAGGGACATGTGTTCAGCACCAAAACTGGTGAGATCTCCATTCATGTAAAACAGTTGCAGGTTTTGTCAAAATCACTACGTCCTTTACCTGTTGTAAAACATAAAGAGGGCGTTGCATACGATGCGTTTCTTGATCCTGAACAGCGTTACCGTCAACGGTATGTTGATCTTATTGTTAACCAGGGAGTCAAAGAAGTTTTCCTTAAAAGAACGAAAATCTTTCAGTCAATGCGCCAGTTTTTCATTACGAAAGGTTATGTAGAAGTTGATACACCAGTTCTTCAGTCCATTCCTGGTGGTGCAAGTGCAAGACCTTTTGTTTCTCATCATGAAGCATTAAATATACCTTTATATCTGCGTATTGCCAATGAATTGTACTTGAAAAGATTGATTGTCGGCGGATTTGATGGCGTATTTGAGTTTTCACGTAATTTTCGCAATGAGGGTATGGACCGTACCCATAATCCCGAATTTACCGTCATGGAAATTTATGTCCCATATAAAGATTACAACTGGATGATGGCATTCACAGAGCAGCTATTGGAAAGGATATGTCTTGAGGTTTTGGGTACAACTGAGGTACTGGTGGGAGATACTGTTATCGATTTTAAAGCACCTTATCGACGAGTAACTATGGCTGGTGCCATACAAGAAAATACGGGTGTTGATATCCGTAATATGACCGAAGAAGAATTACGTCGTACTTGTATTGCCCTCGGCATAGCACAAGATGAAAGTATGGGTAAAGGCAAACTAATAGATGAAATTTTTGGAAAAACCAGTGAAAAGAAATACGTGCAACCGACTTTTATTATTGATTATCCCATAGCAATGTCGCCACTATGTAAAAGTCATCGTGATGATGCCTCATTAACAGAAAGATTTGAGCTTATCGTCAATGGAGTAGAATTATGTAATGCTTATTCGGAATTAAACGATCCGATCGAGCAGCGCTTAAGATTTGAAGAACAACTTCTGCTTCAGAAAAAAGGAGATGATGAGGCTATGTACATTGACCAAGATTTTCTACGTGCATTAGAATATGGTATGCCTCCCACATCTGGATGGGTATTGGTATGGATAGGCTAACGATGTTACTTACCGGCCAAACGACCATACAAGAAGTATTACTATTTCCGCAGATGAGGCCAGAAGCATGATTTAATTTGTCTTCTGGATAGTCAGTAATGATTACAATATTGTTATTCACGAAATAAGTTTTTAAAAAGTCATAGCCTGAATCAATATGGTCAAACATTATGCGTCTAAAAACAACACCCATTGGTGCATCTGTATTTTCAAGTTCAGTTGCACCTATTTTTTGCTGTCAAGAATTATGTCGTAAAGTTTTATTGTCATTGCTCGCGTGGATGCAGTTTGGAGGTTTTACCAAGACCGATTTAGTGACTTTGGTAAATGACGAAGGTAACTGGAAAGTATCTCAATCGGTCAATTCTTATAAGTAAGCAAGTTTAATCGATATAAAGTAGAAGCCATGTCGTAAGATATGGCTTTTTTGTGTCCGGAAAGCAAGACTAGGTTAACATGTTAATGCTTTTGTTGCTTGCTAGCCGACAGCAAACGTTTAAAAACGACTACAAACGTTTAATAACCGGCTAATAATTTTAGTTTTCCTGATGTTTGCTTAGCAATATTAATTATTTAAGCAAAGCATATTATTATGAAAAAGACAAAAAGTAGCATGGGCAAGTATGTTGGTTTTAGTGGCGACTGGAGCTTTAAATTCTATTTTGGCAGGGAAGAAAATAAGCCGATTTTAATTTTGATTTTTAAATGGGCTGTTTGAGGGAGAGAAAGTTATTCAGGATCTTCATTATCGGCCAGTGGAGCAGGGTGGCGATGTTGAAAATGAGCGTAAGGTTATTTTCGATCTCTATTGTACCGGTATTGATGGTGAGCATTTCATTATAGAGATGCAACAGCTTTATCAAGATTTTTTTAAAGATCGGACCGTTTTTTATACATCCAGGCTTATCAATAAACTTATACCCAGGGGCTATAAGGGAAATACATACGAACTTCCCGAAGTATATTTTATTGGTATCTTAGAATTTGAGTTAGGAGAAACAGAACCGGGAAAGTATTTTTACGATGTTGCTCTTTGCGATAAGCAGAGTAGTCGTGTTTTTTATGAAAAGCTTGGTTACAAGCTCTTAGTATTACCAAATTTTAATAAGAATGAGGTTGATATAAAGACAGATATGGATATGTGGCTATATCTATTGAAAAACATGAGTAAACTTGATAAAATACCTGATTTTTTGGATAAGCGGGTATTTGGTCTTATCTTTGACATAGGCGAAGTCGCAAAATTAACACCGGAGGATAAGATGGCATACGAAGCAAGTTTAAAACATAAGCGTGATGCAGAGAATACCTATTCTACTGCTCAGCGTCTTGGACATGATCGAGGTTTAAAAGAAGGTTTAAAAAAAGGTATTGCTCAAGGCCAACATCAAAATGCTATTGAGACAGCTTTGAAATTTAAAAATATGGGTTTACCTTTAGAACAAATTGCTGAGGGTACCGGCCTTACCGTCGACGAGATTGAAAAACTGAAATAAATCAAATAGGTCATATAAAACACATAAAGCATTCTGTCAAGAATGGCTTTATGTGTTTTATACCTTCCTTACGGCTTCCCGTATTTTTTGATCAAACCGATCCCCACAGAAAATCCCATATCAACAACAGCTGTTATTGGAGCCAATGCTTTGGGTGCGGTCCAGAGTGAGCTTCGCAGATCGTTTGTGGATTCTTCGGGGGGAGCTTCCGCAATTATGAAAACAAACTACAAGAGCTATATAAGAGCTTAGTGGAGTCTTTAAAGCAATATGCACGTAGCTACCGGGCAGTTGCCGTTATAGGCTTCAGCGTCAATATTGATGAACTCTCGGGCAAAGGAATCCCAATCGCTTATGATCACCGCTATCGGTACACCTGTATTGCTCAACGAAATTAAACATATACAAGTAGAATCAGTAGGTGGAGATATCGATGGATCTGTTATTAAGAACAAAGTCAAAGCAAGCTTGATCA
>NZ_ASZT02000249.1:0-3325 GCF_001006065.1 Sphingobacterium sp. IITKGP-BTPF85 | reverse complement strand
ACGGGGAATTAGCTCAGCTGGCTAGAGCACCTGCCTTGCACGCAGGGGGTCATCGGTTCGACTCCGATATTCTCCACATCCTTAGACGTGGGACACAGGATAAGAGACATTAGACACTTTATAGTTTCTGATATCTCAGATCTGATATCTCCGATCTAAAAGAAGAGTTCTTTGACATATTGAAAGAAAAAAATTACAAGAGAAGACAACAGTAGAGACAATACTGTGATGTGCTCGATGTATTATGAAGACCCTCGGTCAAGGCCGAACGGATTAATGCGTAGCATCACGGTTATATATCAAAAGCAACCCATAGTAGCAAAAGGGCTATGAGGTGAAGAAAGTAAATAAGGGCACACGGGGGATGCCTAGGCTCTCAGAGGCGATGAAGGACGTGATAAGCTGCGATAAGCTTCGGGGATTAGCAAATGTGAGTTTGATCCGAAGATTTCCGAATGGGGCAACCTAGCATACTGAAGGTATGTTGTAAAATACGCGAACGCGCTGAACTGAAACATCTAAGTAGGCGTAGGAGAAGAAAATAATAATGATTTCCCAAGTAGTGGCGAGCGAACGGGAAAGAGCCCAAACCAATAATGTTACGGCATTGTTGGGGTTGTAGGGCTGCGATATGGCATTAGCAAACAGAAGTGGAATGGGATGGGAAGCCCAGCGATACACGGTGATAGCCCGGTACACGTATAGAATGCTAGCCTAGCAGTACCCTGAGTACCGCGGGGTCGGAGACGCCTGTGGGAATCTGTCAGCACCATCTGATAAGGCTAAATACTCCTGAGAGACCGATAGTGAACTAGTACCGTGAGGGAAAGGTGAAAAGAACCTCGAACAGAGGAGTGAAAAGAACCTGAAACCGTGTGCTTACAAGCGGTCGGAGCTGCCAGGTGCAGTGACGGCGTGCCTTTTGCATAATGAGCTACGAGTTACTCTTGTCTGGCAAGGTTAAGTGGTTCAGCCACGCAGCCGAAGCGAAAGCGAGTCTTAATAGGGCGCATAGTCAGATGAGGTAGACGCGAAACCTTGTGATCTACCCTTGGGCAGGTTGAAGTTGCAGTAACATGTAATGGAGGACCGAACCGATAAACGTTGAAAAGTTTCCGGATGACCTGAGGGTAGGGGTGAAAGGCTAATCAAACTGGGAAATAGCTCGTACTCCCCGAAATGTTTTTAGGAACAGCGTCGGCATGGAGTCTTATAGAGGTAGAGCTACCGATTGGGTGCGGGGGAGTCAAATCCTACCAAATCCAGACGAACTCCGAATGCTATAAGATATGGCCGGCAGTGAGGCTTTGGGTGCTAAGGTCCAAGGCCGAGAGGGAAAGAACCCAGACCATCAGCTAAGGTCCCTAAATATACGCTAAGTTGAACTAACGAGGTCCGACTGCACAGACAGCTAGGATGTTGGCTTGGAAGCAGCCATTCATTTAAAGAGTGCGTAACAGCTCACTAGTCGAGCGGTCGGGCGTGGATAATAAACGGGCATCAAGTGTATTACCGAAGCTATGGATTCATGCATTTAGTGCATGTCTGGTAGGGGAGCATTCTATTTACGGAGAAGCGGTCTGGTAATGGGCCGTGGAGTTGATAGAAAAGCAAATGTAGGCATAAGTAACGATAAGGCGGGTGAGAAACCCGCCCACCGAAAGACTAAGGTTTCCTGATCAACGCTAATCGGATCAGGGTTAGTCGGGGCCTAAGGCGCATCCGAAGGGAGTAAGCCGATGGACAACTGGTTAATATTCCAGTACTTTTTATAACTGCGATGTGGTGACGGAGTAGTGACACTGCCGCGGACTGACGGAATAGTTCGTTAAAAGGCGTAGGTATAGGGACGGTAGGCAAATCCGCCGACCCTGCTGAAACCCAATAGTACAGCAAAGCTTCGGCGGCGCTGATAGAGCAGGTAAACAGACTTCCAAGAAAACCCGCTAAGCTTCAGGTTATAAAAACCCGTACCGTAAACCGACACAGGTAGTCGAGGAGAGAATCCTAAGGTGCTCGAGTGAATCATGGCTAAGGAACTCGGCAAAATGGCCCTGTAACTTCGGGAGAAGGGGCGCTTCCTCCAGCAATGGAGAAGCCGCAGTGAAAAGGCCCAGGCGACTGTTTAACAAAAACATATGGCTTTGCAAAATCGAAAGATGAAGTATAAGGCCTGACACCTGCCCGGTGCTGGAAGGTTAAGAGGGGATGTCATCGCAAGAGAAGCATTGAATCGAAGCCCCAGTAAACGGCGGCCGTAACTATAACGGTCCTAAGGTAGCGAAATTCCTTGTCGGGTAAGTTCCGACCTGCACGAATGGTGTAACGATCTGGCGCTGTCTCAGCCATGAGCTCGGTGAAATTGTGGTATCGGTGAAGACGCCGATTACCCGCAACGGGACGGAAAGACCCCATGCACCTTCACTATAGCTTAACATTGAAATTGGGTACAGGATGTGTAGGATAGGCGGGAGATGTTGAAGTGGCTTCGCAGGAGTCATGGAATCAACCTTGAAATACCGCCCTTTCTGTATTCGGTTTCTAACTCGATCATGTCGAGGACATTGTTTGGTGGGTAGTTTGACTGGGGTGGTCGCCTCCAAAAAGGTAACGGAGGCTTTCAAAGGTAAGCTCAGTACGCTTGGTAACCGTACGAGGAGTGCAATGGCATAAGCTTGCTTGACTGTGAGACCAACAAGTCGAACAGGGTCGAAAGACGGACATAGTGATCCGGTGGTTCTGTATGGAAGGGCCATCGCTCAAAGGATAAAAGGTACGCTGGGGATAACAGGCTGATCTCCCCAAGAGCTCATATCGACGGGGAGGTTTGGCACCTCGATGTCGGCTCGTCACATCCTGGGGCTGGAGAAGGTCCCAAGGGTTGGGCTGTTCGCCCATTAAAGTGGCACGCGAGCTGGGTTCAGAACGTCGCGAGACAGTTCGGTCCCTATCTGTTGTGGGCGTTGGAAGTTTGAGTGGATCTGTCCTTAGTACGAGAGGACCGGGATGGACTGACCGCTGGTAAACCAGTTATGCCGCCAGGTGTACGGCTGGGTAGCTACGTCGGGAATAGATAAGCGCTGAAAGCATCTAAGTGCGAAACTAGCCACGAGATGAGACTTCCTTATAGGGCCGTAGTAGACTACTACGTTGATAGGTTGCAGGTGTAAAGGTAGAAATACCATAGCTGAGCAATACTAATCACCCGAAGCTTTCTCAAGCAACGCAGACACTGTTGTCTTCCTCTTTTAGTTTTTCTTTCAATTGTCTATAGATATGCTTTTTATAAAAGCATATATCACATAAAAACATTTTAGGTGCCTAT
>NZ_ASZT02000248.1:0-3332 GCF_001006065.1 Sphingobacterium sp. IITKGP-BTPF85 | reverse complement strand
TGTACTTGGTAGGCCGCATACCAAAGTACTTCATACGCAATCATTCTTTAGAACAGTACCTGTAATGGACAAAGCAGTAGAAAATGTCACATTATTAATGGAAGATTATGAGATTTTTATTGTTTCTGCAGCTATGGAATTTCCCTTGTCTTTGTATGAAAAGAGAGAATGGCTACAAGAACATTTCCCTTTTATTAGCTGGAAGAATATTATCTTCTGTGGTGATAAAGTATCATCGATACAGATTATATGATCGATGATTATTGCAAAAATCTTGATTTCTGCAAGGGAAAAGCGCTAATGTTTAACGCCTACCACAATGCACATATCAATCATCATATCAGGATCAATCATTGGGATGAAGTGCCTGAACTGCTTAAAACACTCACTTATAGTACTGAAAATATACTGTAAAGTATATTTTCAGTTTTTGAATATCAATTAAAATTTAAGCGCTCAGCCCATTTTAATGAGGTTGGCAATACTACATTTGAAAATTCAATGTGTATTACACGCCTTTTCTTATTATTGACTGTTCTCTTCGAGCTATGTAGCAACAATGGCTTCATTAACATTACTCCACCTTGCTTAACAGAACAAGTCGTTTCAGTCTCAATATCCCAATTTATTTTTCAGGTCGATAAATTCCCTTAACATGTGATTTAGGGATAACCTTTAAAGCGCCATTATTTTCATCGGTATCATCAAGATGAATTCTTATAGCTGTAATATTTTCTAATATGTCAATTGTCGGTTGCACTGCATATTGATTGTGTTTGGTTGTCCAAGGTCCAAAATTTTCAATTTCTATTTTCTTATCAACGGAAATAGTTAAATCTTGATGATAAGATACGTACCAGTTAGAAGTCTCAGGTTTATCAAAATAAATGCTCTTTACTACGAAAAAATTATTGCCGATCATTTTTTGCAAAAGTGACCTAAAATTATCAGTAAATATTAGTGAAATGGTTTCTGGAATTTCTTTCAGAAACTGTCTAATGGCAAATAAGTCCTTAGTTTTTCTGAATGTGTCTTTTGAAGTGTCAACTTTATTAATTGCATCAATAATACTATTTATTTCTTCTTTAGAATAGATATTGTCAATCACATTGAAACCATGATCTAAAAGATCTTGCCTATTTTTTTCAAGATCTTCCATATTACTAGCATTTTTCATTATTGAACTTTGAGATTACATAAACACATAAAAAATTTTGCCAAATACAATTTACTAAAGATAATAAAAAACAATATCAAAGCTTTCTATTCTGGGTCTTTCGAATTTTGACCTTATACAATGAAAGCTAATAAGAAACTTTTCGATATCATATCTTAATTATTAAATAATGCACTACATCAAATTACTATTTTTTTAGTCACAATCACAGGGAGTAATAAGTTCAATTGTAGTAAAGCTTTTATTTAAATCTTGCTAGCAAAACTTGTAAAATCCAACATTCTTTTTACTATAAGCTCAAACTCTAAAGCATTAATTCCATTCCTATAGGGATGATTAAATAATGATCATTTTAATGAAACGTCGTTATTTATTTAAAAATCTACGGAAACTACTACGCATAAGTTAAGCTAAAAAATGCTATAATCCATTAGATTGTCACTGTTGGCATAAAGAGAAAGAGGTGATTGCTTAATTTCAGTGCAGTCTTTTTAACATGAGTTTTTCTATCGGCAATCCTTCTTCGAAACCTTTAAAATAGGTCTTAAATCCTAACTTTTCTAATATTTTTTTTGAAGCCAGATTATGAGGATCAATAATTCCAATAATATCTAATTGGGGAAATAATCTATTTGCTGTATCTATTACCGCTTGACCAACAGCACATCCATAACCCTTCCCCCAAACTCCTTATTTATGACATACCCGATTTCAAGGACGTTACAATCATTACTGCTATATGCTAACTTACAATATCCGATATACAGATTTCCGTTGTCAAATACTTTAAAATAACCCAGATCATCTTCATTACGATTGACTTCAAGTATCGCCTCAAACTTTTCCTTAACCTGAACTTCTGTCCAGCCTTTTCCAGTAATATATTTCATAATCTCATCATCAAGGAGTAGCGGTTTAAATAGATCAAAATCATCCGATGTATACTTAACAAGTGTTATATTCATTGCAGTTTTTTCGTAAAATATACATGATCTTAACTAAATTTGACACTAAAAACTTTAAAAATCCATTCAATAAAAATTAAAGCACTTATTTTTAAAGAATTAATAGGCGTTTCCTGAGACTTTAGTGGTGAGAAATTAGTAATCAATATCGCTTTGAATACCAATATTAAAATTTGAAATGGACTAAAAAATTTTAGAAGCGAACTTCTTAAATAATGCGAAAAAACTCGCAGATAAATTTGAGAAATCACCAGACTTTCTGCGGGATCGACCATTTGTCGATGAATAGTAAAGAATCTATTTTACGAAATACTGAAGAGATTATGGACTATAATAAGTACCACTTGATCCAATTTTTTTATCCGAAAAATAATCCTTGATTTTGTATAGCGTTTATATTGTATGGTAATGAAAAGCATAAGCTAAATCAATTATTAAAAAAAGGATAACGAGCTAAAAAAGTAGGAGCAACATTTTTTAATTTCCTATTTATGGTCTTCCAAAGCTTTCTTCAACAATGAGGTAAATGTTATAAGTTCATTGGCTGAAAGATTTGACGAAAATTGCTTAGTTAAATTTTTTCTAAAGGTTTCAGAATTGTCAACAATGAATTTCCCGTTATCAGTTGCAGTTAAAATATAATTTCGCCTGTCTACCTCACTCTGTATTTGTTTTAGCAACTCATTTTGAATTAAAAACTTCAACTGCTTAGAAATAGCGGCTTGACTAACATTCAATGCTACTGCAATCTGTTTAGCAGTAGCATCTTTTTCGATACACAAACTCTATGATGTTATAATGAGTTGCTGTAATACCAATATAATCGCCCTTATTCATGTTCGCCAAAATGAAACATTGGAAGTCTGTAAATACAGTAAAAAATTCTTTTTCAATCTTTTTCATAAAAAAAACACTTAACTTAGTTAAGTAGTTGCAAAGTTAAGTAAATTAGTTATGAATAATATTATTATAACAAATGCTAGGCAGAATAATCTCAAAAATGTTTCTCTTCAAATTCCGAAGCATAAAATAACGGTATTTACGGGTATCTCGGGTTCAGGAAAATCATCACTCGTATTTGAAACAATTGGCGCAGAGGCACAACGTCAGATAAATGAAACACAGAATAGTTTTATACGTACACGAATGCAACATTATGGTATACCGGAGTAACCGTCCTATTAACTACA
>NZ_ASZT02000247.1:0-3392 GCF_001006065.1 Sphingobacterium sp. IITKGP-BTPF85 | reverse complement strand
AAATGCGAGTTCATAAGGTTTCGGGGTAGGTGGTTGTGAGCGAAGTTCTCCTGCAGCTGCTAAGGCAAAATAGGGATTTCTTAAAAACTCTCTTCCTATGAAGATCAAATCGGCATCTCCGTTTGTCAAGATGGTTTCTGCCTGATGTGCATTCGTGATTAAACCTACTGTACCAACTATTAAATTGTCTTTTATTTCTCTTTTGATGGCACTGGCGAAAGGTAATTGATATCCTGAACCGACTGTAATTTTAGCTTTAGGTACTGTCCCACCCGTCGAAACATCAACAATATCGATTCCAAATTGTGATAACTTTTTACTTAACCATTTTGAATCTTCAATTGTCCAACCCTCATCCATCCAATCTGTTGCTGAGATGCGTACCGCAATTGGAAGATTTGCAGGCCATACTTCTTTAATTTTATCAATGATTTCAAATAGAAAACGCGAACGGTTTTCTCGGTTTCCACCATATTGATCGGTTCTTTTGTTCGAAATAGGGGATAAGAATTCATTGATTAGATAACCGTGTGCACTGTGTATTTCTATCAATTTAAAACCAGCTGTTAATGCTCTCTTAGTGGCATCTGCGAAAGCTTGTTGCACTGATGTGATATCTTCTGAACTCATTTCGCGTGGCGTTTGCATGTCTGGAGAGAATGCTATTGCAGACGGAGCAATAACTTCCCATCCATTTTCATCATGAGGCATCAACGGATGACTGTCACGTCCAGATGCCCATGTGCTTCCTTTTCTACCAGCATGTGCTAATTGGATTGCTGGGACACTGCCAGACTTCTCTATAAATGATGCAATTTTAGTAAGCATTTCAATATGATCATCTTTCCAGATTCCCAAGTCTCCAACTCCAATGCGTCCATCGGAATGGACTGCTGTCGCTTCGAGCATGACAGAACCTGCACCACCCATCGCTCTAGAGCCATAATGTACTAAATGCCAATCATTGGCAAAACCATCATTAGCCATATACATACACATGGGCGACGTTACGATCCTGTTTCTAAAAGTTACTGATTTTACAGTTAAAGGACTGAATAATTTTGACATATCTAAATTTTTATAACGAATTTTCACCGGAAAGGAAGGTCTTATGTCCAATGAAAAGTTGAAGTAATAGTTTTTGATTATTTCGTGTATAGATGGAATAGTTTTGAAACAATTTTCCATTCTCCATTTATTTTTATCAGGGAGTGATAATCTGTGAAATCTTCATCTGCGGCGTCGTGTTCCATTTCAACACGAACTACCGCTGTGGTGGACGTTTTGTGTAACACCGTAAGATTGGTTTGAATATTTGGTGCCGCACCAAATTCTTGAACGTAAGCATAAAGGTTCTCTATACTACCTTGTGAAAGGTCGTGCTCTAAATGACCATACATAACAGCATCTTGATGAAATGCTTTTTTTAACTGTTCGATATTGCCCGTTTTTAGCCCATCCACGTATCCTGCTACAATGGCTAACACATCTTCGTAATCTTGTACAGTATTACTGTTTTTATTTGTCGACATAATTTTATATTTTTTAATTTATGTTACAAATTTACAGACGATAAAAGGTTTTCATTTTTTTATAACGTCCAACTATTTATTCTATTAAGTCCAAATGAGCAGGAGAAATCGGGTTTGATGGCCATCTCTATTTTAATGACGAAATACGGTCGGTGCTTGTCCGTGGTATTCTTTAAAGATTCTCGAAAAATGTGAAATGTTTTCGAAGCCCAGAGAATAACAAATTTCTGAAACAGGCAATTGTGTTGCCTCTAACATTTCCTTCGCTTTTTCAAGACGTTTTTCCCGAATCCATGATGCAGGAGTCATATTGTAAATGGCTTTAAAATCTCGTTTAAAACTGGATAGCTTCTGCCGGATAGATACGCTAATTCTGGTAAAGAAACTGGTGAGGCATAATGCATGTCCACAACATGACGGATATCTGCCCTCACGGCTCATGCAACTGTAAAATTTGGAGAAACATATTCCGATTCCCCTCAGCGATGTCATAGAGTAATTCCATGATCTTAAGGCGTAATTGTCCGGGCTGCACAACAGAATGATCTAAAAAATAAGGTTTCATAGAATTTGCAAAAGCAACAAGGCACTCATTCATCGGGTAAACTCCCGTCTTTATTTCTCCTTCAATTTTCGGAACCTTTATTTCAGACATAGCTAAAAATGATTTTAATAGATCATCTTTGATGCTAAACATCAGGCTGTCATAGATATTGTCATTATCGGGATTACCCATTTTATCGTATTTGACCGCCGTTGCCTTTTTTAGCAGAATCATTTCATTTTTACCGACAACATACTGCTGTTTGCCATAAGTTAGTGTTGCCGATCCTTCGAGCACTATCATGAGGAGATGCTCTTCCAGATACATCGTTCCCTTAGCTTCCATACTATGGATGCATTGCTCAATAATAGAGCATCCGTCGAGCATTAACGCATTTTGAGGAGTAGGACCACTTATTAATGATGTTGGTACTTTGATCATTTTTTTCATAAACGATATTTAAAACTCAGATGATAAAGGAAATCAAAAGAAATTTGAATCACCGATTGATGACCAGTGAAGTAAAAAATATAATGCAAATATATTGAAATAAATAACACTTAACTTTTCTAATTAGTCGTTATATTTTGACTATTTAGTTCAAATAATTGACCAGTTTATGAAGGTATAAGTTTTCCAACATCTAAATCATGGGTCAGGAGATCTGCTTTTTTGCTTAAAAAATTTTAACAGAATTGCTATTTCTTATGTACTTATTTTAAGAATGATTGAACTTTGCGCCACTGTACGAAAGATCTCATAGGTGAATTGATCTCCTGCTTGTCATCTTAACTTTTATAATATCAGTGCTCTACCTTAATTCCATCCGATAATACTTTCTTTTGTGCTTTTATAAAACCCGCTTTATCTTTCTTAACAGCTTTAATGATCTCTTTCTGTTCTTTGGGTACCGTGTAATATTTGTCTACCCATAATTGCATCTCAATCAATATCGGGAGTAAATCAATACCTTTCTTAGTAAGGGTGTATAAAACTTTTGCTTTGCTTTCCGGATGATCCAGTTTACTGATCAGTCCATTTTCTTCCAGCATTAATAATCTTGAAGCTAAGATATTGGTCGCTATCTTCTCGCCAGATTTTAAAAAGTCGCTGTAGGTGCATTGTTTCAAGCGCATTAAATCCCGGATGAGCAATAAGGACCATTTATCTCCTAAAATATCTAATGAACAACTGATAGGGCATTGTGATCTATTTTTCATAATAATGTATTTTTTTTAAAAAACACTTGCGTTTTGCAAGTTGAATTTTATATTTGTACTTGCAAAATGCAAGCAAATTTACGATTTTAAATTATT
>NZ_ASZT02000246.1:0-3464 GCF_001006065.1 Sphingobacterium sp. IITKGP-BTPF85 | reverse complement strand
AAAATGGGGTACTTACAGATAACCACTGGGTATTTTTCACCCCATTTATCCTGGAGCTCATCCATTCGGATTTCTGCGAAATCTAATGTATCTGCACGATAGACCGGTTTTAGATCGTTCATAAACTCTTTTTGGTCCTTGCTGGCAACATACTTTAAGCTGTTACGAATCTGGTGAACAACACAGGTTTGGACCTCAGTATCAGGAAAAACACTTTGTATAGCCTCGGAAAACCCCTTAAGATTATCAATACACGCAATCAGTATGTCTTGCACGCCTCGGTTCTGTAGGTCTGTTAGTACACTAAACCAAAAGTTAGCCCCTTCATTTTCCGACACATACATACCTAAAGGATGCTTATGTCCGTTGCGATCGATCTCTAAGATGTTATAAACTGCACGAGAAACAAAACGATGATCCTCTTTTACTTTATAGTGCATAGCATCCATCCAGACAATGGTATAAAGAGAGTCTAAGCTTCTTGACTGCCATTCTTTGACCTCAGGGATAATCTTTGTCAGTAATGGAAGAAAGTGTGCTGTGGCTGATTTCCGTATCGTACATCTCTTTAAGATGGTTCGAAATATCACGTAGACTCATGCATAAACCGTACATTCCCAAAATCTTCTTCTCAAGGCTTTCAGCAAGGATAGTTTCACGCTTCTTAACCAGCTGAGGCTCAAAACTAGATCGACGGTCACGGGGTGTAGAAATATCAATTGTACCATCGGAAGTGCGGATAGGTTTGGTTGATTTACCATTACGTCGGTTACCGCTAGAACGCTCAAAATCGTCCATATGGCTTTCCATCTCCGCTTCAAGTGCGGCCTCTAAAAAGCTTTTTAACAAAGGAGCAAATGCTCCATCCTTACCATAAAGTGATTTACCACTACGTAATTGCTCGAGTGCTTTGTCCTTCATGGACGTAAAATCAAAATCTGTCTCGTTGTTACTCATAAAACTATGTCAAAAATAATATATTCATTTATTATTTTTGAAACAGTTTATTTTACAGTCTCTATTTGTTTTATTAGAGGGGAAATCCTAAGCGCACCTACCGTTTTTCAAAAAACGCTATAATGTTATTTATTGTCTTTGCGCCATCCTGAAGGCTTATTTTAATATTTTTATCACCCCATGCAGTAACATTTGTATCCGTATTTTTCGATCAATATCTCTAAGATATTTTTCATAAAGTTGCTTCGTATTTGAAATGAATATTCCTACAAAAGTACACCATAGTTAGTGACCAATGGATATGCAAAAAGATATCTTTTACTTCTTCATGATGGAAATATTGATGTAGGAAACATATGTTATTTTATTTTTCCCAAATTACCTGGGTATAACGGTTGTATATGGCATCTCGAAATACTAGTAATGAATATCTACCTATTCAAGCTTAATACCTAGCTCTTCATATGATGATTTTAGCTGATCTACCATCAGACAAAAGCGCTCTCTCATCCAGGCTTCATATGCAAATTTTATTGACCTTTCTTCAGACGGGTATACAAAGATGTCATCTACCGCTTTTGCTGCCATAACTCCCGATTCAATTGCTTGATAAATCCCCTTGCCAGATGCAGGATCAAGGAGCGAAGCCGCCTCCCCACAGATTAAGAAACCTGGTATATCCAGTTGTGAAGCAAACTCCCATGTAATCGATGTCCACCGATCTGCAGTTCTCAAATCAATTGGTAAAAACTCCTTTTTAAAAGCCTTCCAATCACGCTTCTTAAAAACCGCCGTCCAACATTGACGTCCATCATCCAAATGACCGAGCCATATCCAATAATTTTTGTATGGAAGAAAGTAAGCACTCTCATTATCCATCAATTGTTTATCACGCTGTTTCTGGATACCGGATACAACAAGGCAATCAGGGGAATACTTTGTAACAATACTTTTAAAATTCTTTTGTCCTGCTCTTTTTCGTCCCGTCGCATCAACAATAAATTTACAACTATACTGCTCTGCTCCCACTACTACCTTGTACCCTCTCGAAACCAGCCGTTCAATGATTGGCTTAGTAATAACTTTTTTAATATGCACCCCCTTCTGTTCAGCATTATCACACAACAAAGTGTTAAAGGTATTTTTACATATATGATAACCGTACCATATTTCTTCGGAATAAGGATTCAGGTTCTTAGATTTCACTCCGTCACTTATGCAGCTATATTTACCCCTAAAGCATTTTTCAATGTTTGTTGCCATATCCAAATATTCCAATTGCCTAATCACCCCAGGATGGATGCTCTCAATCGGATATCCGTTCCAAACATCTTTTTGTTTATAATCTATAACTAGCGCGCGTAAATCTGTAGAATTGATTGTGACCGCTGCAGATAGTCCTGCCGGCCCTGCACCTAAAATAAGAATATCATAATAATTATTAACCATTTCGCCAAACTATTTTATCCTCTATGATCTGATCAAAATCTCCCTTTAAGCTACACCATACCATTTTATAAGGATGACTTCGCCCATCTTCATTACAGATATTTTTCTTTTCAATCTTGCATATGCATAATTCTTTAATATCCTGAATTCTTCTTTTTCGGTACTTATTGTCGAAACGATCTATACTTCCTTTTGCCGTATTAATCTTCGCAAATACAAATAGGTATCCTTCTTTGTTTAATTTCTCACCTCCTTTTACCCAATCATTATTGTTTCCGATAAATGTCATTGGAATACAGTTAGCTTCAAAATTATTTTTCCAATCAGAAACTGGCATAGCACAGACAAGCCAATATTTGGTGTATTGAACTTTTTTACTACCAATTATTTTCCGATCTATCGTTCTGACACAATGTCTTAATGCATCCATCCTACTGATAACCTCACAGCTGTCAAGCAGTCGTAACTTTGACATGTCAAATCCAATTTTGGGATCAAGACAATTGGCAACGTAATCAGCTCGCGCGATATCCGTAAAATTAACAAAGCGTTTTCCTGCTTCCCCTATTTTCTGAATAAATGGTCCTTGTTCTCCATCCCATCCGTAAGATGGATCGGAACCGAAATCAAGTACATAAGATGAACTTTCATGATATCCAATTTCATCATCCATCAAAGGTATTGAAGTGGATGGTTTTCTATTGTAACCCTTTATCGGTTCAAGCCCTCCCTGAAACGTCCTGCCGGCATCTGGTGAAGTAACAGGCCACATCCCATTGGCTGCGGCACAAAGCTTCATATCTTCAGGAAAAGGTGATCCCAAACCAAATGTTGCAAAAAAACGTCCGTTGCCATCTTCATCACTACTAAATGTAGCATCCCAACCTGGATAAAAAATCCCAGATGCTGAATCGGGTAAAAAAGTTGTCGCATTATAATCCCGCTCGAAATTAACACCAAACTTTGTTGTCCCCCTTTCCCTATTTGGTTTAAGGAAGATACAGCGAAAACCGTATCAGCACTTGGTTGACTCTTTGGAAATGCCTGTAAACCGGAAA
>NZ_ASZT02000245.1:0-3466 GCF_001006065.1 Sphingobacterium sp. IITKGP-BTPF85 | reverse complement strand
AAGTTGGTTTATCAACATCTGTATTAAAAACCAATCGTTTCAATTCCGTATCAAATTTTTTATCGTCTGTAAAATCCTCTCCGTTAATTTTTTGGACTTTTTTACCTCGCTTCAAAAATTACGCTGAATGGTAATGAGTTCGCTGTTTTCGTCTTCTAAGTCTTCTACTAATTCTATAGTAACCAAAACTTCAGTCTCAGTTAAGAAGTTTTCAATAGTTGTATTAGGTTGTTGAGAAAATTCGGTATCTTTATATATACTTTCACCTTTCGAACCTAAGCAATAGTCAACTAATCGTAAAACAGTTGTCTTACCAACATTATTACCTGTGGTTTGCTGAGTTAGTGTTTCGGGAGTTTCATCCACAATAAGATTTATCCCTTTTTTAAAAGGAATATCTCGAATAACACCCGCTTTATTTTCTATTATTAATCGTTTTAAAAACATTTTTCTAACAAACCTTTTTTATCTTTTTTTACTGCGCCTAAAATAAATAACCAATCTAATACCAAAGTGAATAAATTGATAGAAATATTATGATTCTTATTTAGGTTACTATATAACTCAAAATAATCAAATTTGCATTATTGGAGTTGTCTAATATTTCTATTACCTTCCCACCTAAATAATACAAGTCTCTTTCGGGGTTTATATTTTTATTGACTATCATTGTTTTGGCGGCTCTTCTAAAATACTACATCGCATAAATGCATCTACTAAAACTACATACAAACTAATTTGTATAGCTTCAATAGGTAAATGAGTATTTGCATTACTACTATTTTCTATTAAATGCCAAAGTTTGGTTTCTACCTTTTCTATAATATTATCTGCATTCGCTCTAATCTCTTCAATACTACTATATTTTTTCTTTTCAATGAGGTAGGCTGTTCTTATATTTAGCAAAACAAATTCTTTTTTTGTAGATCCTTGCTTTTCTATCTCCTCGTAAACTTTATTAAGCCTTCCCTGATAAACTTTGTATTCCTCAATAATGGATTTGTAACGTACAACATTGTTATAAAGAATTTTTTCTACTGGATCAGGAGCCGATGATGGATCATTAACGGTTGTGTTATCAAAAATACTACTTCCTAAACTCCCAATAACAATATTGAGAGCCGAAGGGTTTTTTGTGATTAAATTTTGACCAGCTAGTTTTTGTAAGACATCTTCTTCGTTATTCCGTTTCATGTCTCTTAGAGCATCAACCGTAAAATTCTCAGGATTGTTTGTTTCAATATGATGATTTGGGCAAAGTAACAATAGATTATTATAATCTGCTCTTTCATTACTTGTCATTTTTGAATTATATCTGTCCGCTTTATGTGTGTTCTGATTTGCGTCTTCAATATGACATATATTGGAAAAATTTGTGTCATCTTCCCAATTTAAAAAAGTTACTCCACAATTAGGAAATGCACATCTATTTCCAGATAGGGCATATAACTTTTTAATTGTAAGAACAGAGTATTGTCTTGCTTTTTTGTCAGCCATTAATTCCCAAATATTATTTTATTACACAGCCAGATTCTCTTATTGCCTCTCCCGCTAATTGATTTAAAGAATGGATTTTGTATAATTATTGCTTTTTATGTTGTAAGATACAAAGGTAATTCAAAAAATGCAACAATATACTACTACGTTTATTTTGAAAGTCATATAGTTATTTCTATTCTTAACATAGTTGTCATCCACTAACACATCCAACCTCGGCGAAATCATTCGGACAGGTTTCGAAATGGCTATTCGCAAGCAGACTTCTCTAAATCTTTACAACTAAAATCTAATAGCAGATCTTTATTTGGGTCCGTAGACATTTGCTTTTTTACCTTTTACTATTTTTTCTCCGACAACTTTTACCAGATCTAGATTTCGTTGCATACCCGTCGAAATATAACGACTTGTAAAATCCCATCCCTTTGACAGGAAAACAGATCGTATGTCACTTGTAATTAGGCCTTCTGAAATAAATCCAGGATTTTGAAGCAAAGTAAATTTAATAGCGTGCCTTATTGTTGGTCTACTTTCAAGTAATGGATAATATTCTACGTTGTTTCTATGTTTGTTTGCAAGCTTTTCTCTGAGATCATTTTCAGGTTTAAATGTTGCTTTATTAATCTTATTGAGTTGTATATTAAAAAAGTCACATGCTTTATTGATGTTATTAATATTAAAATTTGCCTCTTCATTTTTAATTAAGCGAAATTGTTTTTCTGAAATTCCCAATATTTCGGCAAAACGAAGATCAGCAACTCCAGAAAAATCTAGCAATTTTAGAATATTACAAGTAATAATTTCGAGATTGAGATTTTCCATAATCCAAATTTCAATTCGAAATAGGACTCAAAAACGGTAAAATATTTCTTTTTTTGAATTTTATTTATTATTTTTGATTATTGATAATCAGATCAGTGTCTGATTATAGGTGTTGAGTATAAGAGTCTCTCGTGCAAATTCCGAGTTTTGCTAAGAACGAGACAGTAGGGTCTTCAATGCCCGTAATGATATTTTGTGTATTTTTGATGCACACTATAGCGTTATGGGCCCTATTGTTTATCGGTTCTAAGGCCCTCGGAAGCCTGCACGGCGATAGCATAGGGCCTAGCTATAGTTTTTTAAGGGACTCGTTTAAATTATAAAAAGCGAGTTATGAATTCTCAAAAACAACAATCAAAAAACATTATTACAGCCCCCGAGTAGCTCGGCCGGCTTCGCCAAATATGATTTGGCCCTTACAATTGCGGATTGCGTGACGCCCATTTATAACCTTTTGATTTCTTCTTTCAAACGCGATCTGAATCATTTATTAACTATTAACTAGTCTTTGTGACCATTGAGTCATATTAGACCCTGAAGCATCTGATTTCTATCGGACAGGGGATGCTATGCTTATAGGTTGCGGTTTTAAACAGCTTAAAAATCTTCGAAATTTTTAAGCTGTTTTCAAAAAACCATTAACAAATAAATTATGAAAGCAATAAACTTACTGACGAAAGTCAAAACATATGTACCCTCCATCTACCGGGCACTGGCCAAGTACGCTTGCAACTTATACCGCAAGTGTACTAGCCAAGTGCTAAAACAGAATTCTTTACTTTCTGGAAACTTTATTCTAACCAAATTGACACCAACTTCTAAGTTTCTTCGACTGGGCTTCGACTTGGCCTCGGATTCATCGACTGGGCCCGATGAAATCCCGAGCCAAGTCGATGAAAACTCAAGTGGAAGGAGAAAATGGTTACAAGAAAGGGTGAAGAAAGGTATTCCTAAAATAGGAGTGCCCCTAGAAATGCAAGCGAACGATCTCAAGATTGGTGCTAAGGCTAACCTATTTGACTATATGTTCAATACCCGCTGTATACCTGCTTTTAACCCGCTTCGGACCTTGTTTTACCTCCGGCCGTCGTTGCAACGTATGTGCACCGTACCTCTCCCGTCCCTGCACCAGGAAAAGGACGGTGCA
>NZ_ASZT02000244.1:0-3692 GCF_001006065.1 Sphingobacterium sp. IITKGP-BTPF85 | reverse complement strand
AAAAGCTGCGCTCCTCTTAAACTTATTTCTTCACTGCGTAGGGCATTGACCAATTGTTTTTCGGCAGTTATCAATATGGTCGGTGTCGTCACTATAGCAGGACGATTGGGGTCTGTATTGATATCACTCATGACCGATTTGGAACAAGAGCTCGTCGTGAATAGACTTATACCTAATAGTGTTGTATATAATAAATGTGTGCGTTTCATTTTTTCTAGAATTTAAGATTAACATTAAAACCATAAGTAACAGGAGTTGGTATACTACCACCTTCGATTCCTTGTACATTTCCGCCGCTAGAAGTAAATTCTGGATCAATGTATTTACTCTTTGTGTAGATATTCCAAAGGTTTCTTCCATAGACATTGACACCAACATTTTTAATCAATTTGTTGTTGGAAATTGGGAAGTTGTAGCCTAAAGTTACTTCTCTTAATTTGATAAATGTCGCATCAAAAATAGAGAATGCT
Organism: Sphingobacterium sp. IITKGP-BTPF85; assembly: GCF_001006065.1. NCBI lineage: Bacteria > Pseudomonadati > Bacteroidota > Sphingobacteriia > Sphingobacteriales > Sphingobacteriaceae > Sphingobacterium > Sphingobacterium sp. IITKGP-BTPF85. The sequence goes on along the minus strand of NZ_ASZT02000244.1, from coordinate 3,222 downwards.
GTCGGGCCGTTGTATTCATTACGTGCCCAATCTTGTGCACTGATATTACTTGTATTTTCACGGATATTGGTTACATCGTAGGTACCATCGCTGTGGAAAGCTACATCTGCTTTAACACCATCCAGTGTGACACCAGTTTCGCGGATATTGTTAGCAGCTGTTTTGTCCAATATACCAGAGTACATACCTACTTTGTAAGTTTGTGAGAAAAATTTACCACCTACTCGTCCTGCTATCAAGAATCCTAGATTGAAACGCTTGTATCGGAAACTATTCTGGAAACCAAAGGTATAATCTGCTAAGATCGAACCTAGAGGTACTAACTGAGAAGTTTCATAAAAGTACCATTTTCCTGTACAACACGTTGTCCATCGGGTGTATACACAAAATCATAACCCAGAAATTGGCCATATGATTCACCTTCTCTAGCAACCAGATCAACTAAAGTATTACTTAGGCTTAGGGTACTAACCTGATCATCTAATTTAATCACTTTATTCTTGTTTTTAGCCCAATTGATTGTCGCATCCCATGTGAAATATTCTGTTCTGATTGGTGTGCCATTTAATACTATTTCTAATCCTTTATTGTTAATTTTTCCTGCATTAAATGTTTTAGATGCATAACCAAAAGAGGAGGATACCGGAACTGGTAAAATTTGGTTTCGCGAATTGTTATTGTAGTAGGTAACATCTAGGCCTAATCTATTTTTAAAGAACTGCAGATTTATACCCGTTTCCCAAGAGCTAGTAATCTCTGGTTTTAGCTGTGCATTAGGTTTTTTATCAGGTAGACTATAAGATGGTTGTCCTTCAAATGCTTGTTCAGCTTCATAGACCTTGTATAATTGATAAGGATCGGTATCATTACCAACTTGTGCCCAACCTAATCGTAATTTTCCGAAACTCAACCAGTCTAATTGCTTAAAGGCATCTAATTGACTGAAAACAAAACTTCCGGTTAGGGATGGGTAGATGAAGGAGTTGTTGTCAACAGGTAGGGTGGAAGACCAGTCATTACGGACAGTTCCATCTATATATAGTAAGTCGTTGTATCCTAGTGAGAAACTTCCGTAGACAGAAGCGATTCTTCTGTGATATTTGAAATTGTCTATTTTGACAGCAGATGCATTTTTAAGGTTGTAATATTCTGGAATAGTTAATCCACCTTGCGTAATACCATAATCCTGTTTGCGATTTTGATCACGTAAGTTGGCTCCTATATTAGCTACAAGAGAAAATTTGTCCCAGTTTTTTTTAGCTGTAGCTAAATTCATAGTTATATTCATTGAGTTTATTGCTGGATTCTTCATATTGTGATTGACTGCGCGAATATACTGCGATACGGTCTTGGGATTGAAAAGAATAGATATCGCCATGTACTTTGGCTCCTACTGTCAACCAATTGTTGACATCATACTGTAAACCAATATTTCCATAGAAACGGTCCCTGCTGTCTTCCATGTAAGATTCATATGCTGACCAGTAAGGGTTATCGATGAATCGGGTAGCTTCATCAGTGGCGTTATTTTGCCAACCTGTACGATTCCAGGCGATCGGTGTTCCGTCTGCTCGTTTGTAGTTTTCAAGTATTTTGTAGTCTACCTGTACACCGCCCCATTGAAAAGCTTCAAGAATAATATTTCTATTGGAAGCACCAGTCCATGGGCGACCAATTGATGAGTTTCGGATATAGTTGAAATTGGATGTTACTTTTATTTTACCTAATTGTGTTCCTCCAGAAAAGTTAAGCGTATTGCGATCTAGACTTGAGTTTGGCACTGTACCGCTAACATTCTTGTTTGTGTACGAGAAACGATAATTGGTATTACCGCTATTGCCGGCAATGGAAAAGTTATTGGTGTTAGCAACACCAGTACGGAAAAAGTAGTTTACATCATTTTTTGGATACAGCCAAGGTGTTGGATTCAGATAATTTGCTTCATCTTCAGGATTCAGGTTATACCATTGTAATACAGGAGTTCCATCTAATTTTGGACCCCAGCTTTCGTCGGAAGCATAATCTACAATTTTGTAGTCTTTTCCATTGATGTTCTGTGTTTGAAAATTCGTAGAATAACCTTGCCCGTATAGTTGTTGACGTTTTGGTAAACGGACGATATTCTCAAAATCAAGACCGGTATTGATTGCGATATCAACTTTCTCGCCTTTTGATGCTCGTTTTGTAGTTATTAAAATAACACCATTGGCCGCTCTGGAGCCATATAATGCGGCAGCTGAAGGGCCTTTTAATACCGAGATGTTTTCAATATCATCGGGGTTGATATCTTGGATCATGTTGCCAACGTCTTTTCCTGCACTTCCATTGATGGTAGCGCTTGAATTCAGGTCCGTGTTATCGATCGGTGTGCCATCAATGACAAATAAAGGTTGATTATTTCCAGCGATGGAATTTATACCTCGTAATAATACATGAGATGAACCGCCCATATTTCCACCTGAAGTTGTAACTTGAAGACCAGCAACCTTTCCTGATAATGCACTTAACGCATTGGTAGGACGAGTTTGTAACTCAGTTCCTTTTACTTCTTGTACAGCATATCCCAAAGATCTTTTCTCTCTTGATATACCTAATGCAGTTACAACAACTTCGTTGAGCTGTGAACTGCTAGGTGTTAACTGTATTGTTGTTAAGCCTGAAATATTTGCTTGAATCGTTTTAGTTTCAAATCCAATGTATTGTACTTGAAGTGTAACCGTATTTTCATTTGATGGAAATTCAAATAGACCGTTTACATCTGTTTGTACTTGTTTTTTACTTGCAATGTCCGTAATCGTAGCGCCTTGAATGGCTGTATTGCGCTCGTCAACTACTTTTCCTTTTATGGTAGATTGTGCGTATAGTGCGCTTGAACTGAGGCAAAGCGCTGCTGCTACGACAAAATTTGTTGTATGTTTTATCATGTTAATAAGATGTAATATATGAAGTTAGGGAGTCTTTTGTTATAGGAGATAGTTGTGTATCATTAAGCTAAAGTACCTCCTAGAAGCATTCGTTTTATGTACATACAGGTAGTGTGTTTTTTCATTATTTATTGTTAATGATGCAAATATATAAAATCCACCTGATAAGTAGTCTTTGTTTTTGTATTTTTTGTTAAAAAAATGTTAAAATGTATTCCCACTACGTTTAAATGCGCCTTTGTAAATTGGTTGGATTCAAATATGTAATCTTATTCATGCTTGTTAATGATTTATAAAA
>NZ_ASZT02000243.1:0-3719 GCF_001006065.1 Sphingobacterium sp. IITKGP-BTPF85 | reverse complement strand
GGAAACCATCAGCTTCATATATTCTCTTTTCTCTTCTGTACCTCAATGATCCCAAAAACTAGGAACAACTCAACTTCTAGGTCAATACGTACTTCAATAGGACGGATACTTTCTATCTAAGAAATGTGCTTTTCAAAATTCTATTTGTTATTATTTTAAACCTGTTTTATTTTTCAAATTTTGCCAGAATTTAGCCAAACCAGTTTTTTGTTCTCCTTTATCTCCATAACCATAGCCGTAACCGTAACCGTATCCATAACCACGAGCAAAGTCAACATCATTTACAACAGATGCTAAGTTTTTCAACTTACCTTGAACATACAATTCACGCGGTACCTGTAATAAACGTTTATCTAAATAATTAACACGAGAAACATATAATGTCAAATCAGCATTGTGTGCTATCAATAAGGTATCCGTTACCAAACTAACGGGCGCAGTATCAACTAATATATAATCATAATTCTCTCGAGCATATTTGATCACATCATCAAATGACCGTTCATTAGCAATTCTGCGGGGTTAGGGGCAATATAGCCAGAATAAACAACATCAAAATCGTAATTTCCAGGTTTTTTGATAATAATATTATCCACGTCCATCTCCGGATTAATTAAGAATTGGGTAATTCCAACATTCGTATGTTGTAGATGCGATAATCCTAAGTAGTCCAAAACTTTTGGACTACGAATATCCGCACCAATCAACAATACACGCTTATCAGACATGGATAAGATTTGCGCAAGGTTTGTTGTTACAAATGATTTTCCTTCTCCCGATGTGGTTGACGTTACAAAAATAACCTTAGATTCATCCTTCTTATCTGCACCAAACATAAAATTCATATTGGTCCTCAAAATCCGGAAAGATTCTGCAAGAGATGAACGATCGTTTTGATGGATAATAGTATCTTCAGCACTTGGTATTTCTCCTAATATAGGAGCTTTGACCACATCTTCGATATCTTTCCGGGAATGAATTTATTATCCAATAAAAATTTAAGATACAAAATCGCTAAAGGAATTAGCAAGCCTAAAATAAAAGCACCCATTAATACCGTATTCCTTTTAGGAGATACAGGTACACCATTACCATAAGCCGCATCAATAATTTTCAAATTATCTGGTGTGGCAGCAGCTCTCACCTCACTTTCTTCACGTTTTTGTAACAAAAGAAGATAAAGTGACTCAACAATCTGTTGCTGTCTAGATATTTTCTTAAAGCCTTGTTCCTGATTTGGGATAGAGCTAATTTTTCCTTTAATCTCAGTCGACTTCCTTTCAATATTATTCAAAGCCAATTTAGTGACCTGTTGATAGTTTTCCAAGGAGCGTCGAATATTATTACGGTTGTCCTCGATATTTTGATTAAGAGCAACGACTGTTGGATTTAAATCCGATGCTGATTTCAATAAATCATCGCGTTCAATAACTAATTTATTATAACCAGTAATTGCTGTACCAATAGAAATATCTTGAAGACCAATATTTGAGGGCAATAATTTTCCCGTTTCTTCTCCTTTTAGAAAGTCGGTCATATGATCCACCAATTGCAACTGTGTACGGTATTCTAATACTTCTTGTCATTTTCAGATGCGTTCTGCAAAAACACACTTGCTTCTGTTGCCATATCAACCATAGAATTCGCTGATTTGAAATCAGCTGCTTCTTCATCTGCTCCAGAAAGATCTTTCGAAATAATCATCAACCGCTTATTGATAAAATCAGATGTTGCTCGGGTCATTCGCATTTTATCATTACTCAAATCAGCATTATAGATATCAATTAAAGAGTTCAAAATTAATTCTGCTTTTTTACTCAAAGTAGATACCATTGCAAAATTTACAATATATGATTGCGCCTCTTTACTTGGCAGAATTCTAATAGTATTTAACATCGAATTTACAGCCCAGTCTATAGGAACTACAGTAATTTCATAATCTAGGCTTTGCTTAAGTAGACGACCTGAGTTTTTCGTAAACAAAACCTGATTACTCCCAATTTTTATTACTTTATCAAAGTCAGCTATGATTTTTTTTCCTGAAACCATATCAGTAACCTGTAATTTCTTCCCTACGATATAACGAATATTAACTTTTAAACGAGTTGTATCCGGATTACCTTGAGGCACCAATAAAAAAGGCATATCATTTTCCAAAAGCTCTTGAGAACGTATCTTACCTTTAGTTGAATATATTACATTCAAATGATGTTTATATACTACTTTGCGCATCAATCGACGTGAAGTTAAAACTTCGATTTGATCGGTTACAAAGGCCGAACGTGATCCGCCGAAGCCCATACTGCTCGTTAATTCCGCAATACCCGCCAATTCTCCTGCAGAAGCACTACGTTCATCTTTTAAGAGAATTTTAGCAGTAGTATTATAAGTCTTTTGAGCATACCGTAAATAGATAACAGCAATCCCCATAGATAGTAAAATGGCTAATACAAACCATTTCCAGTAATAGGCATACTGTTCAAAAAGTTGCCTTAAATTAATTTCTTCCTCTTGGTTTTCCTTCTGTTGTAAAGGTTGTTGTTCCATCATATTATTTAGCGTGTCAATACAGATATTACGGTTATAATTAGACCAGCGATCGAAATAATAATATTCGTATTGGCTCCTAATTTTGAATTATTAATCTGCGATTTATTTGGTTCTACATAAATCACATCATTTTGTGCCAAATAATAGTAAGGCGAATTTAAAGTTTCTTGTTTAGTCAAATCCAGACGATGCATAGACTTTTTGCCGTCAACTTCACGAATTAAAGTAACATTTTCACGAACTCCACGAATGGTCAAATCACCAGCCATCCCTAAAGCCTCCAATACAGTTACACGCTCCGTTGGCATAATAAATGAACCCGGCCGAGCCACCTCGCCTAAGACAGAAACTCTAAAATTATTAAAATTCATATTGACACCAGGGTCTTTTATATAGTGACTCAATTCTATCCGTACTTTCTCTATAGCTTCTAAGCGTGTCAATCCTTCTAGATAGACTTTCCCTAACATGGGTAATGTAATATCGCCCTTTTCGTCAACAGTATAAGTAGGACGAAGTGCCATATCGGTTTGCTGTGTCAAACTACCCGCTGCCATAGTACTTAAAGGATTAAACGGTGCCGTTACCTTAGGGTCTGCCGCGGTCACCACGACAGTTAAAATATCATTTTTCTGTATCTTGGGAACATATTGTTCATATACGGTATTAATTTGCGTAGAATCAGGTTGAAAATACACCATGTTCTTCCGTGATCCGCAAGAACTAAAAACGACTAGGAATAACGTAATTATTCCTAATACTAAACCATATTTTGATATTACTCGCATGCTCTATTTAAATTATGAGATAGATTTAATTTAAGGGCAAAAATATATTAATTTACCCAAATTTTCTATATTATTTGTCATTTAAAAATTGACAGGTCAAATTCGTGTCATTATTGCAAATTTGATGCCTAAAACTTATAGGCTATAAAGTATTCAAATGCATTCTTGAAAAACATTAAACTTTTATATATTTTTTTATTATTCTATTTTTTATTATCAAATACACAGCACTCAGTATTATGAGCAAACCAATCGAAAAAATAATTTGGGCTGTTAAATCTAAATTCGTCGCATATATAACCATTAAACCAATAATCACTTGTAGTCCAGCATATAGAAATGAAACTAACAACTTATTCACACCTGCTTCATTCCCAAAGA
>NZ_ASZT02000242.1:0-3755 GCF_001006065.1 Sphingobacterium sp. IITKGP-BTPF85 | reverse complement strand
AAATGATGAAAAAAGCTATGCTTGTACCACAGAAATCGAATCTAAACTTATTTAGGAACACATATGAAAGTAAATATTATAAAAATAACTTCTTACCTCACTCTTCCGATTTTATTTTTAAGTTCAGAGTGAACATGCAAGCTAACCTATATTTTTTAATCGTACACCAAAAGCTGTACAGTTAAATCGTAATTAGTTAGCAAGCAACGTTGTAAGAAAAAGCGAATTTTCAAATTTTATAAAATTCATTTAATTAATTAGATATGAGCGAAAAATCTTTACTGAAAGTATTCCTAAATGACAAGCCAGTCGTTCCTCAGGATAAGCTAAGTCTTCATATGTATGAAACTAGTACAGATGTTATTTTTCACACTGTTGATCATGTGTTTGATGATGCACAGTTGACAAGCCATAATTTTTTGAGCAAGGATGTGAGTATGCGCGCATTTAAGTTCGAACTTAACAAGCCCATTACCCTCTATTCAATTCCTTCGGATCCAGTACTAACCTTTCATTTTCAGGTATATAATAGTCAAAAAACTAAGTTTGTACAGGAAGATAAAGGCATGTTACTCTTTGAGCAAAATAACCAGATATTCTGGCAAAATATGGAAACTGTCAAGTATGAATTTGAGCAAGGGTTATTCAGTCATTTTAACCTGTTTTTCAGACCTCATGTAATTTTAGAATTGGCGGAAAAGCACCCGGTTTTACGGGAACTGGCTATGGAGATCGCAACCAGTAAACGCACTGATCTAGATTTTTTTGTTACTGTTGCAGGAGCGGATATAGATGTATTGATCGATCAAATATATGATGAATTTCATCAAGCTTTCGTCAGTGAGAGAAGATTTAAGCATTTGGCAGAATGTCTGCTGCTGTGCAGTATGGGTATTGATATTACCGTTGATCCTCCTGCTCCAGGTGATATAAAAAAGGATGATGAATTTTTAGATCTTGAATCAGATGTTATAGGTATATTGGCGCGACAAGAGTTATTTACAGAAGACCAGAAACATTTTATTGCTCAGTATAAGTATTTCACTAAACAAATGCTTTTAGACGACTTTAATTTGAAAAAGCAAGCCTATATACAAAGGAAAAAAGCTGTTCGTATAAAGCAGAAACACCTTGCAAAGGTAAAAGAATGCTATTATGAAATAATGAATGATGTCTTAAACGTGCAGGCTTCAAAATTTTTCTTGATGGCAGACCTCATTGATCATCAGGTTGATAAATATGAATGGAATAATCAGGAAAAAGAAATAATAGGAAAGGTTATTATTTTAGCATGCCGATTTGCTTTCCAAGATGTTCCGCCTTTAAAATTTCAGATAGAGCTATATAACAAGTGGAGTGAAAAGCCCTATATGAACCCACTCGGTTTAATCATTTTAAAGAACTACTAAAAAAAATTAAACCCGAATTTACTATTGATCTACCTGATTTGGAGGTGTCCTACGAAAGTCAGGCAATTTTTATGGATCATGTGCAAGACCTATTTGGATATAGGCCTTTGGACCATTACAAAGGACTAAAAAATATCGAAAAACCGAAGGAGCTGACTGTACTTTATCAGAGGCTTATGCGAAAGTTCTTGGATGAAATCTCCATTAGCGATGCAGGCGAAATTACAAAAAGTGATGTGATCCGTATTCTGGATTTTAGTTATGACACGAATGATCCAATCTCTATGTTGATGCTCGAAATCAAACATTTTTCTGACGATAAACAGTATGTCTTTGCACAGGATTCAGATCTTCTGAGCGCTTGGTTATTGGCTCTGGCCACATATGATGTCGAACTGGATGAACAACTGTTTTTATTGGAACATGATCCGCGATTTGAGCTGATTACTGTTTACAATAATTCTCCTAAAAAGATGGGAGCCGTCGAGGAACATGTTAAGCTTGAAAGAAATCTAATTTTGCAGCAGACTGACTTAGTTGATAAGCACATTAAGCATCTCAAGGAGTGTCAAAGTAAAAATATGCTATTGAATATTATAAACCTCTTCAATTGTTGATTATTTTGAATACAGCTTTTTAATAGCTGGGCAAATTTTCATGATACCTCCTTGTGTAATAGAGATTCAGGGCAAATATTTTGCTGAAGAAGTTTATTGTTTTTGTCAGCAAGAGCCTATTCTTACTGTTGCTTAAGCAGGGGACAGTAAATTCAATTAGCTTTACGAGGGCTTGGGGTTTATTTATATGGAACCCCTCAGGGCTCTGTCATTCCGTGAAGATAAATTATATATGATAAAGTGATTAACTTTAGGGCAAATTGTTGAGGGTAGCGAGCTTACCATCGACGAAATTGAACAGCTTTGAGTGAAATAGGAGCGGGATGCGTAGGTTTTTTCGTTGGGCACTCCCGCAATTATGAAAACAAACTTCAGGAGCTTTATAAGAGCGTAGTAGAGTCTTTAAAGCAAAATGCACGTAGTTATCTGGCAGATGCGTTATAGGCTTCAGTGCCATATTGATGAGCCCTCGGGCAAAGGAACACGGATCGTTTATAGTCACCGCTATCGGTGCACCAGTATTGCTCAATCAGATTAAACATATACAAGTAGAATCAGTAGATGGAGATATCGATGGATCTGTTATTAAGAACAAAGTCAAAGCAAGCTTGATCATAGACCGCCATACCGGTACCTATACAATGGACAATGCAACAGCCGAGTTGATAGCCACATCCCGATTGACCGAATTTGTACCCTTGCTATTCAAAGCAATGAATGAAAGAGGGGAGGATAGAGTATTTAAATACTAATTTTTAGTATATATGATTACGATAGACTCCTAAATTTAAACTAATTTTTTTCCATAATATAATCCTCCATTATAAAACCATCACCAATATCAATATTCTCTTCGCCGACTTTCTCAAAACCTATACCCTTATAAAAATCGATAGCAGAATTATCTCTATTCACATTTAAAGAAAGACTATGATTTTTGTTTTTCATTGCAATATCTGTAATTGTTTTGATGAGTAATTTTCCGACACCCTTTCCCTGTGATGCAGGAAGAATGTAGATTTTATGAATTTTTGTTTTCGATAAACCTTTATAATTCAATTCGTAAGAAGCATAGCCCAAATGCTTTATTTCATCTTTTACGATTAGAAACTGATGGCTCTTATTTGTGGTCTGTTCAGATAATGCATTTGTGCTGTACATCATATCAAGCATATAATTGATCTGTTCCTCTGATAAAATAAGGCCGAAGTATCTGGCCAAGTTTCATGAGCGATCTTTTGGATAATAGGATAATCACTTGAATTTGCAGTATAAATAGTAAGCATGATTATTTTGAATTTTTAAAATCTTTATTTTTTATTATCATATAGTAATTGTTTAAATATAATAAATCATTGGTATTCAAGGCGAAAAAAATAAACCGTAATAAAACTAAAAAATATAGCAAGCAAAAGCTAATATATTTAGTTTTATTATTTATCTTTGGATATTGAATAAGGATGGACACGATACAAGATAACCGGTTGCTCAACATTCTTTCGTGTTCATCCTGTTCAATATTAAATTAAAGCAGGGTAGGGTTCTGTAAGTTCACTTTATAGTAAAGAGACTTAAGATCGCAATGTCACCTCTGTTGGAAGAAGGCAAAAATGATAAATATTAATTGCGATGAATGTACCATTGACAATCGAGATCTTGAAGGACTTAAAGCATAAGGGATATAATATCCTGAAGTCCGATAATAGTGTGGATGATGTTATACAACATT
>NZ_ASZT02000241.1:0-3791 GCF_001006065.1 Sphingobacterium sp. IITKGP-BTPF85 | reverse complement strand
AAATGATGCCCAAATGCTTATCGCTGGAGATGGAGCTCACATCTGTGACCGCTGTATCAATCAAGCAGGCGAAATTCTAGCGGAAGAATTGAAACAACGTAAGAGTAAAACATTACAAACTGCGTTAAAACTCATTCGTCCTTTAGAGATAAAAGAACACTTAGATCAGTATGTTATCGGGCAGGATGACGCAAAAAAAGTGATCTCTGTTGCTGTATACAATCATTACAAACGTCTAAATCAAAAAGTTGATCAAGATGAAATTGAAATTGAGAAGTCAAATTTAATTGTTGTAGGTGAAACCGGTACTGGTAAAACCTTACTAGCCAAAACGGTAGCAAAGATTTTAAATGTACCTTTCAGTATTGTAGATGCTACAGTATTAACGGAGGCCGGTTATGTCGGTGAAGATGTTGAAAGTATATTAACTCGTTTATTACAGGCGGCAGATTACGATGTTGCGGCAGCTGAACGCGGTATCATCTATATTGATGAAATTGATAAAGTAGCACGTAAAAGTGATAACCCTTCCATTACCAGAGATGTATCTGGAGAAGGTGTTCAGCAAGCATTGTTGAAAATCTTAGAAGGAACAGTTGTTAACGTACCACCTCAAGGTGGCCGTAAGCACCCTGATCAAAAAATGATTGCTGTCAATACAAGCAACATTTTATTTATCTGTGGTGGCGCATTCGATGGCATTCAAAAGAAAATTGCCAATCGTCTTCGTACACAGACAGTAGGTTACAGAATGAATGAGGATGATGCAGAAATTGATTTAAAAAATCTTTATAAGTACATCACACCTCAGGATTTAAAAAGTTTTGGTTTAATACCGGAATTGATCGGAAGATTACCTGTATTAACGTATTTGAACCCATTGGACAAAGAGACACTATTAAGTATCTTGACAGAACCTAAGAATGCGTTAATAAAACAGTATAGAAAATTATTTGAATACGAAGGAATTGAATTAAAATTTGATACCGAAGTCTACAACTTATCGTAGACAAGGCTGATGAATTTAAACTTGGAGCTCGTGGTTTAAGAAGTATTTGTGAGGCTATTATGCTCGACGCAATGTTTGAAATTCCTACGTCAAAGGAAAAGACGAATCAAAAAGAACTGCATATTACGTTAGAATATGCGACGAAAAAATTTGAAAAGTCGGACATCAAAAAATTGCAAGTCGCTTAAATAAGAAATCCCTCGCATACCGCGGGGGATTTTTTTAGCCGCACAAATTTCTTCCCATAGGCCCTCCTTCAAATAGGTTAAATTATTAAATTGAAGAATTATGGCAAAAAGTAAAAAAAACGTAGATAGCCCTATCACACCAGGTTTAAAATCAAAAGAAGAGATTGTTCACAACTGGTTACCACGTTATACAGGAAGACCTTTAGAAGAGTTTGGTAATTATATTTTATTAACAAACTTCTCAAAATACGTCACTATTTTTTCTGAAATGCATGACAATGCACCTATTTATGGTGAAGATAAACCCATGCAAAGTGTTACTGCAGGCGGCATCACTATTATCAATTTTGGTATGGGGAGCCCAATGGCCGCAACCGTCATGGATCTATTGTCTGCTATTGCTCCGAAAGCAGTCCTATTTTTAGGAAAAACAGGGGGGTTGAAGAAAAAAATTGGTGTAGGAGAACTCATCTTACCAATTGCAGCCATCAGAGGAGAAGGTACATCCAATGACTATTTCCCCGCTGAAGTGCCTTCATTACCATCATTTGCATTGCAAAAAGCAATATCAACTACTATTCGCGACCACTCCAGAGACTACTGGACCGGAACAGTCTATACAACCAACAGACGGGTATGGGAACACGATAAAGATTTTAAAAAATATTTAAAAACGATACGTGCTATGGCTGTTGATATGGAGACAGCCACTATTTTCAGTGTCGGGTTTGCAAACAAAATTCCAACGGGTGCTTTATTACTTGTTTCGGACCAACCTATGATTCCAGAAGGCGTAAAGACTGCTAATAGTGATGTAAGTGTAACAGCGAAATATGTAGATGCTCATATCAGTATTGGTATTGATGCGCTTAAGCAACTTAAAAATAATGGGTTGACTGTGAAACATTTGAAATTCTAGGAAACAGACATTTTTGGTATTTTTGCATAAACAAACAGTAAATTTATGTGGTATAATAACATTTTAGAAACAATAGGAAATACCCCTCTTGTTAAGCTAAACAAAATCACCAAAGATTTAAAAGGAACCATCCTAGCGAAGATCGAGACCAGTAACCCTGGCAACTCGATTAAGGACAGAATGGCCCTTAAAATGATTGAAGATGCAGAGCAAGCTGGCTTATTAAAACCAGGAGGAACAATCATTGAAGGAACTTCTGGAAATACAGGTATGGGATTAGCCATGGCTGCTGTTGTTAAGGGCTATAAATGTATTTTTACCACAACAGATAAACAATCCAAAGAGAAAGTCGATGCTTTACGTGCCTTTGGCGCAGAAGTGATCGTTTGTCCCACAAATGTGGATCCTGAAGATCCACGCTCCTATTATTCAGTATCGAGCCGTCTGGAACGCGAAGTTCCAAATAGCTGGAAAGCCAATCAATACGACAATCCTTCAAATGCACTGGCGCATTATGAACAAACTGGTCCTGAAATATGGGAACAAACTGAAGGAAAAATCACCCACCTTGTCGTCGGGGTCGGTACTGGTGGTACCATTTCAGGTACAGCTAAATATTTGAGAGAGCAAAACCCGAATATAAAGATATGGGGAATAGACACTTACGGATCTGTATTTAAGAAATATAAGGAAACCGGTATTTTCGATAAAAATGAAATATACCCTTACATAACAGAAGGTATCGGTGAAGATTTTTTACCGCAAAATGTTGATTTTAGTTTAATTGATCTTTTTGAAAAAGTTACGGATAAAGATGCTGCATTAATGACTAGAGAACTGGCTCGTAAAGAAGGAATTTTTGCCGGAAACTCAGCTGGATCAGCATTAGCAGGTCTTATTCAATTAAAAGATCGCTTAAAAGAAGATGATGTTGTTGTCGTTATCTTCCATGATCACGGTTCGCGTTATATGGGAAAAATGTATAATGAAGATTGGTTAAGAGAACGTGGCTTTTTAGAAGATGAGAAACTCAACGCAAAAAGTATCTTAAAAAGAAGAGGTGAGCAAGCAATTGTAACAGCAGATGTTGAACAAACCGTCTTTGAAGCGTTCAACTTTATGAAAACACTTAATATTTCTCAAATACCCGTAACACAGCAGGGAATGGTGGTCGGAAAAATAACAGAGTCTGATATTTTGAATGCTCTTTTAGAAAATCCAGCTCTTAAATCCTCGTCAGTACAAGAAGTTATGACAAAGCCCTTTCCTTTTGTTGACTTAAATACGTCGATTGATAAAATATCGGCTTTGATCAATAAAGATACACAAGCTGTACTGGTAGAAGATGAATTCGGAAAAATTAATATCATCACACAGTATGATATTATCAATGCAATATCTGAAGCATAATTAAATAAAATTGTATAAAAAGCTTATTGTTAATAACAATAAGGCTTTTTTTATGATAAGCAATTAAACTATGCTCCCATTGCATTCGCACTTTTGCGGAATGTATATGAGTTGAAAATTTGTCTTCTACCAAATCTTGGACGAGACTCAGCATTGATGAATTTCGTGTACACTGTTTTTGGAACACCAAAATACTCATAAGTACTTTTATCCTGAAATGTAACGCGTAATGTCTGACCCTTAAATTCAAAATCTTCAATAAAAA
>NZ_ASZT02000240.1:0-3911 GCF_001006065.1 Sphingobacterium sp. IITKGP-BTPF85 | reverse complement strand
AACGTTTAGGACGCAAGTGAATTTATTTCACAAAAATTGAACAAAAATATAATATTTTTTCTTTTAAATTCTTATATTTATAACCTCAGGAAAAGTATTATTTAACCACTATTTGATGAATTTAAAAGATTATGGCGCACCTGATCTAACGGATGCTTCTGTTTATTACTTTGAAGATGGGCGGATTGCCTATTCAAGATGGATGGAATTGGAACTGTCTTCTGAAGATCAGAAATCTTTAGGACAATTTGTTTTGGACTATAGAAGTTTTACTGAAGCATCTTTGCCTCCTGCATTGGAGAGGGAGAGGGAGGCTATGTATGAGGTAATTTCCTATTGTGACTTGCATGCACGTGATAAGAAGAAGTATAACAAATATTCAGACAATCGAGTATTAGCCAAAGCCGGAATACGAATGGGGCCTTGGATTCAGCATCTTTTTAATTATAAGTATTTCAGTGAACTTACAAATCCAAGCGTGAAGTATGCTTTGGATATGCTGAACCGACCTACTGAAAATATCAATGTTTTAAGCATAACACACCGTGGTTATATTTCCAAGTACTATTTAGGAAAGGAGTATAATGAAAGGAGTTTTGTAAATGACCTTGTCCAAGCGTGCGGAGAGGATGCCGTTTCATTGGTGCAAAATCCAGATAATCTAACGTGCCTTATTGCAAAGAAGATTTATTCCGAAAAAAAACTCTGGTTTCCAGTATTTAAAAAATTCAGTGAACTTGGACCTCTTTTATCAAACTATATTAGTGAAAAACAATTAAGCTATTTCATAGGGCATCATGAGAATAAGTCATTTTATTGGGTTGATGACGCAGATAGGCCTCTCTCCACTTTGGATGCCCATTATGAAATTTATAAAAATAAAGCCAATATTATATCTATTGATCTTCATTTTGAGAATTCGAAAAAGCTTAATGAACACTTGCTTGACCAGATTGGTGATTTACCGGAATTTCTTAAATTAAAAGACTGGCAGAATTCTAATTCTATAACGCATGTTAAGGAATTTAATCTTGATTCTCCAGATCTTATTGAAAACATAATTGAGTGTTTGGATATGCTGTATGATTATACCTATCCTTTAATTAAAGATGAAGTAATTCGAAGAAATATGCACAATCTTAATGAAATAGAAAATAAAGCGAAAGAGTTGCTTCTTTATAAAAATCAGATCATTCTTCAGGGTCCCCCAGGGACAGGAAAGACACGAATAGCTAAAAGGATCGCAGAGAACATACTCGAAACAGGTCATTCAACAGTTTTCAAGAAACCTGCAGAGATTACTGTCGAAGATATAAAAAGCATAGTAAAAGAAGGTAGGAAGTTTCGTAGCGTTACCAATTATACCGATTATGAGGTCATGAAAGTAAATGACGGTAGCTTTGTTGTAAAAACCCATTCTACTGGAAAAGAATATCCGGCTACTTTTGCAAATATCATTAAATATTACAATGATGAGACGTGGTCTAAAGTAGGTACAATCAAATACGGAAATGATTCCTATGAAGCAGCTATCGCAAAGTATATTTACGAGCAGATTGAGGTGATAGAGCAAACGGAAAAGATCGATAATACAGACCGTTTCCAGATCATGCAATTTCATCCAAGCTTTAACTATGAAGATTTTGTGCGTGGCATCGAGGCAGATACAAAGGAAGGCCAACTGGTTTATCAGGCAAAGAACAAATCATTGATCCTTTTGGCAAACGAGGCTGTTCTCAATCCCGAAAAAAGCTATGTCCTCATATTGGACGAGATCAATAGAGCCAACCTATCCGCAGTTCTAGGAGAGCTAATTTACGCATTGGAATATCGAGGTGAGTCAGTAGATTCAATGTACGAAGTGGGGGGCAACAGTAAACTTATCTTACCAGATAATCTGTACATCATTGGAACAATGAACACTGCAGATCGCAGTGTGGGACACATTGACTATGCTATTCGTAGACGTTTTGCATTTGTAGATGTATTACCTAAAAACCTTAAAATCGAGTTAAGTGACGATTTCGAGGAAGGACTGTTCAACAAAGTTGCCAATTTATTTGTCAAGGATTTTGACCCTCAAATTGATTATTCAGCAAAAAAGGAACTGTTAAAAAACTCAAGTTATCTTTCCGAGGAATTTCGCCCGGAAGATGTTTGGCTTGGGCACTCTTATTTCATCAAAAAGAAAGGCGCAACAATGGAGATGAGGCTTGAGTACGAGATCAAACCTATTCTTATAGAATATATCAAAGATGGTGTATTGAAGGAAGAAGCAAGAAAAGTTATCATGGCTTTGCCGAATGATATTTCAACGAATTAAGTAGACCATATGAAGATCTCTTTGTATGAACACGTCAATCATGCTCTTGTCAAACAAGCATTGGACGGGGATGTAAATTTCACGCACCTTTTTGATTTTGATGAGTTAGTACGCTCTTTACTTGTTCGTGGGTATAAAGATCGACGAGGCAACAAGTATAATTGCTTCCATGTTTCAAAACATGCGGACCGGATTGAACTTAAAGCGGATTACTATATTGGCATCGATTGGTTGATCAAAGGTCATAAATATGTCCACGTACAACCTAAGCTCAATAAATATGTGGTCGAGCAGTTTAAAGCAAAGTCGGATACCGAAGAAGATGTGTTGATTGATGTAGATCCCGAGCAGCATGAAGAACTGAAAAAAGAAGAAAATCAGGTTCATATCAATTACATCAAAATGCTTCTGGATGCTATGTCTGATCCGATTGTAGCTAAAGAATGTGCAGACCTTGTTCGTATCGAATGGGAAGATGATACTATTAAGATCGAACAGCAAGATGATAGCTTGACACCATTTTTAGTTGTACAGTTTTTGCAGCTACTTCGTCAGATCGTGCGCAAAGGACTGAAAAAGTCGTATTATAAAGTGCGTGAAAATCTTAATAACCGTATTAAGGGCAAGATTCTGGTTAGCCAGCAGATCAAGCAGAATGTTTTAAAAAATAGGTTTACAAAGACCTATTGCGAGTATCAGGTATTTGGCGAAGACAATGATGAAAACCAGTTTCTTAAGAAAGTATTTCGCTTTGTGACAGCTTATATTAGCAACCATCAGAGATTTTTTCTTGGCAATCAAAAGATTTTGGATGAGTTGGCCAACTATATCCGCCCTTCTTTTGAGCACATCGGAGATTTAGAAGGAGAGGAGGTGCTCCGCCATTTTAAGTACAATCCATTTTTTAAAGAGTACAACGAAGCAATTAAGATCGGAGGTTATATCCTTAAGCGTTTTGGCTATAACGTTAGCCGTGCATCAGAAAACCAATCCATAGAGACGCCACCTTTCTGGATCGATATGCCACGTTTATTTGAACTTTATGTATATCAAAAATTATTGCAAGCCAATAATCATGATACCAATAAGATCAAGTATCAATATTCTACCTATGGTAATGCAATCGATATCTTGATTAAAGATGGCGAAAATTCTATTATAATTGATGCCAAATATAAATTGCAATATGCCAGTAGCTTAGTTCACCAGGATATTCGTCAAGTGGCGGGATATGCAAGATTAAATAAAGTTCGAACAGAATTAGGAATGGGGGACGAAGACGATAGGAATATCGATTGTTTAATTATTTATCCCAATTTAAATAACACATCCATTGTCCCAAAGGAGTTTAAATTAAGTTCCATTTCTCAGAACATGGAGCAGATACAAGGATATTATAAGGTGAATAAAATTGGAATATCCATGCCCATTTTTAATGCTAAATTTTTAAAATAAATATAATGTTACCCGAGATTTATACATTTTTCATCACTTTTTTAGTGATAATTGCCATTTTTTTATCACTTCGTGCTCTATCTAACCAATATTCTGAAAAAGGAGATTCTTTAGTATCCGTCCTATGAAGTAC
>NZ_ASZT02000239.1:0-3941 GCF_001006065.1 Sphingobacterium sp. IITKGP-BTPF85 | reverse complement strand
TTAGAAGAAAATATTCCGGCACCTAAGATTAGGTTTACAAAACAAGTCTATATTATTTTTTTCCAAAAGTTGAGCAAACCTTTACATGCCGTAGGTTCAAGATCAAAACTCGTAGGTATTTCATCCCATCCAGTAAGAGACAATTCGATGGTCGATAGGTAATTGTTTAAGTTGTTGTATAAGATATTCGGTATGTAATGATGATCTATTGGACAAGTTGTATCTATATTTTCATAAAAAGAATTATAAAAATAAAATGCATCATAATCAGAAAAAGAGATTTGATCAATATCATTTGCGTCCCTAACGTTTAAAAAGTGGCGGTGTTTTGGTATAGCAAAGTTGCTATATTTAAATCGCTAAATTTTCTTACACCGCCATGGTAAATTTAAACGTTTTTAGTCAGATTTTATCCCTTATCGACCGGGAATTATTCAAAGATTTGGTTGCTAAACATAAGAGTGACAAACATTGCAAAGGAATCAACAGCTGGACTCATCTTGCAAGTATGTTATTCTGCCATTTTTCTTCGGCAGATTTAGTTCGGGATATCAGTAATGGCTTGCGTAGTACGACCGGTAATCTGAACCATTTAGGTGTGGGCAGAGCTCCCAGCAAGTCCAACATTTCCTATATCAACAAGCACCGCACCCATGAACTCTTTAAAGATCTATATTTTTCGCTATTGGATAAGCTGTGGCAAAAAGATACCCATTTCCGTAAAGAGCTTAACCAATTAAAGCGTAAGGTTTATCTAATGGATGCCAGTGTTATCCCATTATGCTTATCGGTATTTGACTGGGCTAAGTTTAGAAGTACCAAAGGAGCTGTAAAACTGCACACTGTTTTGGATTATGATGGTTGTCTGCCTGTTTTTATGCAGATTACGGACGGAAAGGTTCATGAGAGCCAGCGTGCGGGCAGCTACAGTTTTTCCAAAGGAAGCGTTGTAGTGGTGGACCGGGGTTATGTGGATTACAGCTGGCTCGAAAAGTTCAATATTAATACTGATGGGTTAATGTCCTAAGTGTTTGTTTATCAATTGTTTTTGTGTTTTCTGTATTGTCTCTGGCCATATGCTTTTAGACTGGTTGGAAATGAGACATTATTGCCTGATGCAATCACCATATTTGCTTACTGATAAATCAACTCGCCACGTCCCTAAACATCGTTTATCGTGCTGGGTATCGGACCGTGATTCGCTCTGGGAAGAGAAGAACTAACGTTGCGCAAATATTGAATATTAAATAAGACTAAACTTTTTATTATGTATTATGACTACTATCTATACTATCTGAGCTCGCTCTACAACGGCTACCCGTTGATCATACGGGTTACTGTTGTAATGGTGATGCTGTTTGCACTTATTGCCTTTTTTGGTATCTGCAGGTTATTTTTTACGGGATATAAAATTAACATAGCAGCTCGCAGAAAAGACCGCGTGATAAAGGAATATCGCGATAAGCGGCACTTTATCATGAATGCAGAAACAAATTATGATGTTCATGAACTGGAGGAGCTCTTGGCGTATAATTTTAAACTAATAAGCTTGGAAGTTTGAACTTTGTACAGACTTGATACTTGAGGTTCGAGATGCATTAGAGGTTAAAAAAACGCTTAACCTGATTAACTATAAAAACTGCCTGGAGACATTAAAATTAATGGCCTTTTGGGAAAAAAGACTCCGTACTTCGGAGCTCATGGTACGTAAGAATGCTTTGCAAACTGTGGGACTGCTCAATAATGGGCTGAATACCGGGCTTATCTCCAAATCGGTATTCCATAAAAATAAACATTTGCGCAAGGCTGCGAGAAACGTGCATACAGATTTGGACTCTTACAATCCCTTTCGCTTTATGGAAGACAATTTTGATGAATCGTTTACTAAACTTGATAAAATAAGACTCCATGCGACTTTGGTCAAGCGCTATAATGAAGGACGGCTACCCAAAGTTAGATTGTTAACAGGTTAGAAAGTTAGATTGTTAAGAGGTTAGACAATTATTGCTTTCTTGTCTAAATGTTAGAAAGAGAGTTCGTTTTTAATTGTTATCTTAAAGGTAATTATAAACTTTTACCATCCCGTTGGGATATTTCCATTGTTTTTAGGGGCTTGGCGGACCTTTGAACTATTTTTTTTGCTTTCTGAGGTCTAGGAAATTACCCTACCTGTGCGCTGATGGTCTTAACTCAATAGACCATGAATTTAAGTATCCTATTACATACACTTATTGATAAAATTGAAAAACTAACAGAAGCGTTGTTACTGATCTGTAAACTGCTCTCTCTACTCACCGCTGCCTCAAGGAATAAAAAAACGGAAATTAGTTCGCTCTCTGAACGCAAATTGTGGACACAGCGTGAAGTAATGGAATATTTGAGTATAAGCCTTTCCACATATAAGAGAAGGGTGAAGGAAGGTCTGCTTAAACCCATCACCCTGACCGGTGATGACCGCTATTTTGAAGAGGACCTGACCGAGGCTATGGAACGTAGTCGTATGAAGGGTAAGGTTTAAGGCTGCCGTTTCGCGCTATGGCACAAGGTCAATGACGGTGGCTTTACCGATGCCGCAACAGGGGGAAATGCTCCACGCACACAGCAAATCTGCATTTCTAACAGACAATTTCATTTAATTGCCGGCCGGTATCATTTTGATCCAGGTAATAATCAATTTGTCCATGAGGTGCCAATGGTGCGGATGGAAAAAATAAAAATGACGCGTAGGGAAATTAGAAGCTCTTGTAAAATTAGGAGATGGACGGATAACTTTACATTTTTTCGCTTGGGCGACGCCGCTGTTATAGTTGCCAGATATGCTGCGCCATAGTGCGAAATCTGCCTTTTTTTGAATTGTACCGATCAAATGAGGTCAAAAGAAATCAATATGACTCAATCTAGCTCAAAACTTCATTTTCGCTCGCTATCACGATATGTTTGTCTTATTAAATAAGCTCGCGAGGAATATTTAATTTATTAATTAACAGGTTTTTAAATGGATGGACTAATGGATTGGAATAGTTTATTCAAGTAATTAAATGAAACATTATGGCAACAAAAATGAAGGCCCTGATCGGGTTTGCGAAAATGAGAGACGATGAATTGGTGATGTCTTGCAGAACAATAATCGGTGCAATGACCGGAAATCCCAAATACCCAAATCCGACGCCTGATCTGCTGGATCTGGAATCAATTTTGGAAGATTTTATCACCAAGCTTGCGGTATCTAGAAAAAGAGGATCGCCCGAAGATACTGCACTTAAAAATGAAAGCCGGGAACCTTAATCGTTGCGCTGCAACAGTTGGGTTATTATATAAACGGTGTGGCACAAGGGCATCTTTCAACCTTGCTTAGTTCCGGATTTCCAACGAACAGTGCATCGTTCGGTAATCAGGTACCGCTTAAAATCGATAATGTGAGGCTTTCGGATGGCCGCCAATCGGGACAGGTAAAACTGGAGTTTGCTCCGCAGAAAATGGCAACCATCTATGAATACCGCTACCGGATCCGTGATGACTTTGAACAATTATGGGGTGATCGTTTTACGACGACATCATCGCGCGGGAATATCATTGCTCCTCTGGAAGTTGGAAAATTTTATGAGGTGCAAGTACGTGCGGTCAACACGCAGGGTACTGGTGACTGGAGCGATGCGGCAAGTATACTGGTTCGATAGGTGATAAAAGTAGTACGAGCGAGACAGGGGAAGCAAAGTACCCTGTCTTACATTTTTGTCGATGGAGAATTCATCTGTTATGCACTAGAAGATGCCATTCGCGATGTGAAAATCAAAGGGGAAACGGCAATTCCAGCTGGTCAATACTCTCTGATTTTGAATGCCTATGGTGCCATGAATGCCCGGTATAAACGCCTGTTTCCAGAGTTTCACAAGGGCATGGTCGAAATCGAAGGAATTCCTAATTATAGCTATGTCTATATC
>NZ_ASZT02000238.1:0-4061 GCF_001006065.1 Sphingobacterium sp. IITKGP-BTPF85 | reverse complement strand
AAAAGCATTATATGTTTAATTACAATAGGCATATTGCTATCAAATGTATCTCCATCTGCTGGTCAAAGCAAAAAGAAAACAGTCAAAAAACCTCTAATTGTATTTGTAACGGGCGACCACGAATACAGTGGCGAAGAAACCCTGCCTATGATAGCAGCCGAACTTGAGAAAAACTATGGCATGCGAACTTTGGTGCTAAAAGCAAGTCCTGACTATAATTCAGAAGAAAATATCCCGGGACTAGAAGCTCTAAAAGATGCCGATCTTGCTATTTTCTACCTTCGTTGGAGACTATTACCTGCCGATCAAGTTAAACATATCGACGATTATTTAAAATCCGGAAAGCCGGTTATTGGTTTCAGAACCAGCACACATGCTTTTAATTATCCCAGTGGACATCCCTTGGAGAAATGGAATGCTTTTGGTGAATTTGCTTTGGGAGGTCCTCCAGGATGGGGCAAAGGTGGTCACACCCATTACGGTCATAATTCCAGTACCGATGTATCCATTATTCCCACACAAAGTAAAAATCCGATCTTAACAGGAGTAGATCCAAACTTTCATGTACGCTCCTGGTTGTACCATGTTGTACCCGATTATCCATCAAAAGGATCAACTTGGTTATTAATGGGAAAAGCTGTAGATCCAGATAAAAAAGCAGTTGAAAATCCTGTGGCGTGGACCTGGAAAACCGCTGCTGGAGGAAAAGTTTTCACAACAACACTTGGTCATCCCGATGATTTTAATATAGCAAGTTTTCAGCGGTTACTGATTAATGCCATACATTGGACTGTAGGAAAACCTATCCCTAAGAAATGGGCAGGAAAAATAGATATCAACGTTCCCTATAGACAACAATAGCTTCAATACACACGATATACTTTATCCGAAACATTATATACCCTATGGAATTATCGATACATAACTGGATGCGAGCCGAAACAATAGAAACAACAATTCGCAGAGCCTCCAGTTTAGGCTATACTAAAATTGAAATTGCTGGTAGTCCAGAACATTATGACACTAAAGAGGTCAGAAAACTTTTAAAACAATATGGATTATCATGTTGGGGCTCTGTCACATTGATGTTAGGAGATCGAAATTTACTGGCTAAAGATGAAGCTCAGCGCTCCAAATCCATACAATATGTCAAAGATGTGGCGCGCATGGTTAAGGAACTCGATGGTCACATGATCTCTGTGGTGCCCGGTACGGTGGGTAAAATCATACCCGATGGCAGACCCGAAGAAGAATGGCAATGGGCCATTGACTCACTACAAGACGTATATCACTACACACAGTCATCAGGCATATTGATCGGTATTGAACCAATCAATAGATTTGAAACCTATTTCGTTAACAGAGGTGATCAAGCATTAGCACTTGCTGCGGCCGTAGGTCCGATTGCGGTGTGTGCCTTGACACCTTTCATATGAACATCGAAGAAGATGATCTCTATGAAGCAATCAAACGAGCCAAAGGAAAACTTGTTGGTTTCCATGTTGCCGACAACAATAGGATGGCTCCGGGAATGGGCACGCTGAATTGGAGTAAAATACTTGAAACACTCGATCAGATTGGTTATAACGAAGTGCTGTCTGTGGAATTTTGTTCACCTTTGGACCGTACTCCTGCAAACCCTTACCCCAATTCTATTGATGAGCATCCCGAAAACCTCTCTCCTGAACAAAAGAAATTTCTTGAAGATCATGGCAGTGCATCAGTTTCGGAAGAGTTTTATACAATGCTCACTCAGAAATCATTCGAGATTTTGTCCAAACTTATTAAGTAGCTGTCACAAAAAATGTTGTAGGCTACAACATCCGAGCAGGATTCAAAAATATAAAATGAGCTTTTCGCAACACCAGCAATAATGCAATTGAATAACTCATCGAACTTGATATCACAGACTAAGGAGTAATCAATTTTAAATTTCGGTAAATAGCATTATTTACCCTATTAGAAATAGAAACAATGAAGATAACAAACATAGAAGCATTCTGGCTGCGATGTCCTATACCAAAAGAAAAACAGCATTTTTCAGATTACGGTCTGCTAACCAATTTCGACATGACACTCGTGGTCGTTACCACTGAAGATGGTCTTCAAGGTTTCGGAGAGGCAAAAGCAGCTGTCGGATCATCTGGAGTATGCGCATCCATAGTAAGCTGCATTGAAAATGAATTAAAACCCATTTTAATTGGTAAAAATGCAAAAAATATAAACCGTCTTTGGGAGGAGATGTACAATGGCACACGCGATCATTATGCACTCACAAGAGGTCGAAGATTCCCTATCCTTGGTCGAAGAGGATTAACTATAGCCGCAATGAGCGGTATCGACACCGCTCTGTGGGATTTAAAAGGTAAAGCTTTGGGAGTACCTGTTATGGACCTTCTTGGCGGAGCCTGTCGCGAACAAATGCCTGCGTACGCCAGTGGTGGCTGGGCTCCCGTTGATCATATAGGCGAGCAGCTCAATAGTTATGTTGCTAAAGGATTTAATGCCGTAAAAATGCGTGTCGGTATCATGGATCAAACTGTCCAAAACAGTATTGACCGTGTCAAAGCCGCAAGAAAAGCACTCGGTCCTCACATTAAACTCATGACAGATGCACACGGTACCTTTAGTGTACCTGAAGCAAAACAGTTCTGTCGAGGAGTAGAAGATTGTAATTTGTACTGGTTTGAAGAACCCATTAATCCTGACAATAGACACGGTACAGCAGAAGTCCGAGCTTCCACTACAATTCCCATAGCTGCAGGAGAAAGTGAATTTACAAGCTTTGACATCCGCGATTTACTTGAAGTCAGAGCGCTAGATGTCATACAGCCCGATGCAGCGATTATTGGAGGTATTTCCGAAACCATGCGCGTAGGACACCTAGCAAGTGTTCATCAATTAGAACTTGCTCCGCACTGTTGGGGTTCTGCTTTCTCATTTATGGCAGGGCTCCATGTCGCATTTGCATCCCAGGCGGCAACAATCATTGAGTTTTCACTTGGAGGTAATCCTATGATGTATGATCTGGTCCACGAGCAGATTACAGTTACTGATGGCGTCATCGCGGCTCCAGTGGCACCGGGGCTGGGACTAACACCCAACTGGAATTTTATTAATGAGTTTAAACAGAAAATCTAACTAACAAAATAAATCAATAGATATGGCACGTGCAATCAAAATCAACCACGTCACACTTATCGTAGATAATCTTGAAAAGGCGGCAGCATTTTATCAAAACGAATTGGGTCTGGAACCCCTTGCTGCCTTTAGATTTGATTACCCTGTGATGTTTTTTAAATTTAATGATGAGCAACAGCTTCATCTCTCGGAATGGGAAGATACGCCTTCATTTCGTGGACATATTTGCGTTCAAGTAGATGATTTTAACAAGATCTTTTTCCGTATGAAAGAACTCCAGGTGATCGATATTTCACCCTGGGGGAAAGTAAGAAAATTACCGGATGGTGCCATGCAGCTTTTTCTACGTGATCCAGCAGGCAATCTCGTCGAAATATCATCAGCACCTGGCAGTGATATAGATCCACTTATTCTAGAAGACGAACTCTATGAGGAAGGTATCTATATTTCAAATAGAAATGATTTCAGAGGGTACAAATCTGATGAAGCGACCTTATATCACAAATAAACGCCAATAAAGAGTACTGCGGAATCCTATCATATGACAATCAAAAAAAACGTTTTATTACTGGAAACTATAGCTGAAGAAGCCTTAGTCATGTTGCAAGATCAAGTTAATGTACTGACAGGCTACGACAGTATTTCATTGCAGAAAGCAATTGACAAATACACCATAAACGCCATCATTACCCGTGGAAAGGGTCAGGTCAACAAGGCACTATTGGATGCTTGTCCCGCCCTACAGGCGGTCGCCCGATGTGGTGTAGGCCTTGATAATATTGATGTACATGAAGCGACTGCTCGCAATATCAGCATCATACATGCTCCTGCATCCAATGCTTCAACAATTGCAGAACATACTCTAGCCCTCATGCTTATGCTCACACGCAACCTGTACGAATCCATTCAGCAGGTAAAAA
>NZ_ASZT02000237.1:0-4078 GCF_001006065.1 Sphingobacterium sp. IITKGP-BTPF85 | reverse complement strand
GGATACTTTCCAGTTACCGCCGTCATTGACTAAAGTCACGAGATCGGTTTTGGTAAAACCTTCAAAACTGCATCGTTACTTTGGCTATCATATAGTCTGCTGACTCCTGTACGATAGCGGTGCTGGTTTTACAGTTTAACTGCTCTCCTTTTTGCTTTTTTAAGAAGGAAATAACTTCTGAACGGCTATTGGTTTTATCTTCTGATGCCTGTACTTTTTGGCTAAAATCGGATGTAAACAACTGCTCTTCTCCTGCCGATTGTCCTTCTGTCATAACTGCTACATAATGATCAATGGCTAAATCTGCTGTAGATAAGTTGACTACTGCTTTTTTAGGGTTTGATACCTCTGGTTTGCCTGCTGCCATAGTGAATGTTGATACTGCGATCAAGGCTGCTGCTGCGAATGTTTTTGCTATAGTGTTCATAATGTCTTTATGTTATATTGTTAGTTTTTTTTAATTGTTAATTCAAAAGTAGGATGTAAATCGTCTCTACCCTATGACAATTAGACTAAACCAACTAAAAACTCGGTGAACGAAGGAAATGAATAGGTGAAATTGTGAGAGTCGATTCAGAATGCTAAATTCACAATATTATTAGAGCAACAATAAACGTAGACCATTTAAAAACTTTCATTTCTATTACAACTACAATTCTTTTTATGTAATTTTAATAGTGAAAATAAACCCTCAATATGATCACATTTGAAACAATTGAACACTTTTACAATAATTTAAGCTCGAATGGAATAAATTGCAATAACAATTTTCTATACACATATTGTTTTATCTCAGATGATAAGATCAATCTTCAAGAATTAAACAAGGAATTAAACAAAAATAATTTCTCATCAATTACGATAGAGGAAAGTGAAGAAGATTATTGGTGGTTAAATGCTTCCCGAATTGAAAAACATGATGCTCATTCCTTGTTCGAACTCAATAAAATCCTGTATGCTCTAGCAGAAAAATATAATGTAGAATATGATGGCTTTGATATAGGAAATCCAGATGGACAAAGTGCTATCGAAAGGGATACTTATATGGTGCCAGAAGAATTCAAAACAGGTGATTTCATAAATAATAACCTTCCAGAATTAGTTATTATAAACACGGCTCTGGAAAGCTTTTCTCATAAGGCTGAGTTTAGATACTTTATTAATTTCACTCTTCCGTATATTACTCCCGACGGAACAGGTCTTCCTTCTAATGAAGATCTACAAAATTTACATGACTTTGAGATTTCAATCGAACAACATCTTCAAAAATCAGGAATAAATAGCTATTATGTACTTCGAACAACCTATAACGGTATAAGAAAATTCTATCTTGCGATTGCTGAAAAAGGAAATGCAATTAATATTTTAGAATCAATGAAACCAAATACAAAAGAATTACATTTTACCTATAACATCATTGAAGATGAAAACTGGTCAATGTATAGTGAAATGCTAATCAAGCTTGCTACTGAATAAGTATCAGATACAGTGAGATAACCATTGAATGAAATAACTTTAGACTACATCATAAAAAATTGAGAGATGATTTTTAAAAAAATAGATGGCAATGAATTATATTTATATATCGATGGATACCTGGTTTATAAACGTTGGATAGATACTGGTCAGTCCAAAGTGTTTGATGTAATGGCTTATGATAAATACACGCATACAAGTATAGGTGATCTGAACTATGAAAATCAAAATGGTTTAATCGTATTAAATGCAATCCTAAGATTAAAATCAACTGAGGAGGGTGGTCGCAAAACTGGTCTAATAAGCGGTTATCGTCCAAATCATGTCTTCGAATATACTGCAGATGGAAAAATAGATCAAACGTATATTGGCGACATTGTGTTTGAAGATAGTAACGAGATACTTCCAGGAGAAGAGAGATGTATCATTGTAAGATTTTTAATTCACCAACGTATAGAAGAATACTTAACAAAAGGTAACGTATGGTGGATTCATGAAGGCCAAAACCAAATTGGGGAAGCTCAGATTTTATAATATATAAGAACTTTAATAATTACATTAGATTTATAATCGAAATTTCGAATTAAACGAGCCCCATCTTTACGACTTTCTATTTACTATTATTGAGTATTTCTTAACTTTTTTCTTAAATTTAGCTAATAACTGGGCTTTTTGCTTCATTTGATACTAAAATTAAAACTTTGTTTTCAGTTCGCACCAATGTGTCAAGCCCCAAACGTTAACTGCAAACATAACACGACAAGATAACAATTATTGATCTTTATGACACCAACAGAAAAACTGAAATCTATTTTGTCGGAACAATATGTTTCGGAAGATGGAGACGAATATCAAGTTGAACTTAAAGAAGGTTTGACCGATTACCAAATAGACGAATTAGCAAAAGGATTACCAACAGGACAAATTCCTATTGATATTAGAGAGTTATTAAAATTTGCAAGTGGCTTTGAATTTTTCGGATTAGAGAAAGTAACATTTGACGAAATTGGACAATTCGGATTTGAAGAGTTTTTCCCATATTCAGTGCAACTTGCTGGAGACGGATTTGGTAATTTCTGGATTTTGGATGTCGATAAAAATGGAAATTGGGGAAATGTTTTTTATGTGTGTCACGACCCGGCTGTTATCGTAAAACATTCAGAAAACTTAACCCAATTTATTGAGCACGTACATGACTTCGGGAAAAACGGAAACAAGTCAAACCTTGACATAATTCACGAAAAAGTTGTTATAAACATTTGGAACAATGATAACGGATTTATTGAACTTGAAAATGCAAGGCAATCAAATGACGAGACTTTAAAAAACTTCACAATATCACTTTCTGACAATTCCGTAATTGCCGATTTGAGAAACAAACCCAATCAAAGCGGATTTGCCTGGGGAAAATTTGGACCGAACATTGAAAAAGCAAGACGACACGAAACCGAATTGATTTGGGGGATTGAAAAAATTGAAAAGAAAGGATTTTTATCCAAACTCTTTGCAAGAAAATAATACTTAGCTAGATAAACAGAGGAAGAAGTAAAAGAACTAATTCCTATTCGCCCCAATTTATAAAAATGATTAAAATAGAACAAGCCACTATTAATGATATTGAAGATTTAGAAGTGATCTTCTCTCTTTATCTCAAATTTTATGTAGTAGAAAGTATTAGAGATGCTAACATCACTTTCCTAAAGGAAAGAGTGCAAAATAATGAATCTGTTATATTTACAGCTAAAAAAGACAATGAAATCGTTGGCTTTACCCAATTGTTCCCCACTTTTTCATCTGCATCTCTTAAGAAGGTTTATATCTTGAACGATTTGTTTGTACTTGAGAATTATAGAAATCGAGGGATAGCAAAACGTTTAATACATCAAGTCACTGAATTTGCAAAAGAAAACAACTGCGCAAGAGTATCTTTAAGTACCGCACGTGATAATCCTGCACAATTTTTATATGAAAAACTAGGATTTAAGGAAAGTTCATTCAAATTTTACAATTACAATTTATAAGAAATATAAAACAATAATCACCAATATGGACATCACCCTTTCTGAACGCAGAGACATTGAACCTGAAGAAATAATTAATTTGTACCGGGCTAACGAATGGAGTTCTGCTGATAAGCCTGTGGAGCTTTATAATGCTTTAAGTAACTCGCACTCGTTGATCACTGCGTGGGACAATGAACGATTGGTAGGTTTAGGAAATGCTATTTCCGATGGCCATCTGGTCGTATATTATCCTCACCTACTCGTACATCCGGATTATCAAGGTAAAGGGATCGGTAAAATGATCATGGATAAGATGCAGGAAAAATATGGTTCATTTCATATGCAGATGCTAACTGCTGATGGTGATGCGACAGAATTCTACAAAAAAATGGGATTCTCGCGTGCAGGCCATACAGAACCAATGTGGATTTATAAGGGTAATAAGCATTGAGAAAATGTTAAGATTGTGAGATATATGACAGATTACAAAGTATTGATACCCGATGAATCCTATTCAGTGTTAAATTTTAAGCAAGATAATTTTCCAGGTGTGGCCGTGGTCAATAATGCTTTAAGGGAATTTGAACCAAAATAGTTTT
>NZ_ASZT02000236.1:0-4080 GCF_001006065.1 Sphingobacterium sp. IITKGP-BTPF85 | reverse complement strand
CATAGACTCCAAGATATTGAAAATACATTGCGGGATGGAGCAGTTGGTAGCTCGTCGGGCTCACTAACCCGAGGTCATCAGTTCGAGTCTGTTCCCGCTACTTGGTAACCCTTTAGTCAAAAGCTAAAGGGTTTATTTATGTCTTTTATTTTTTCCACCTCCTTCCCAATACCATGCATTTAATCCTCTAATTGTTACAAAGATTCTTTTTTAAATAAATAGGGTTCGTTTTTCCTTATTGGAATATTAATTTCATCCAAAAGCATTTGATAGCTAGTTATTTACTGATTATCAATCAATTTATATGTAGTACTTATTGCTTTTTTTGTAAAGTTGTCTAAGCAATATATGCAATCGATTGTTCGATTTTTGCTCTTTTTTATTCGATAATATAGATTTAATATTGTGTTTACAAATAGTAAACAATTGACTTAAATACACTATAGAATCATTATTTACAATTATTATATTAACCTATGAAAAGAAGAGCTACCATACTTCTTGTGCTTTATCTTTAGTTATGAGTGCAACTTTTGCGCAAAAACTAAAGTGAAGGGTAATGTTACAGATGACAAGGGAAATCAGTTGTCGGGTGTAACTATTACAGAGAAAGGTACCGGCAATGCAACGGCAACAAATGTTACTGGAGGATTTGAATTAAGTGCAGAAACAGGAAAGATACTTGTTTTTAATATTGTAGGATACGAGCCCAAGGAGGTGGTTTACACTGGCGGTAATCTCAATATTTCATTAACATCATCAAATACGGCATTAGATGAAGTTGTTATTGTAGCTTTTGGTACCCAAAAGAAAGCAAATTTAACAGGATCTGTAGCAACAATCACTCCTAAGCAATTGGCAGATAGACCTGTAACTTCATTGCAGAATGCTTTACAGGGTATATCACCTGGCGTAACTGTCTTGAGCAGACCAGGCGAGGCTTCGAAAGATAACAAAGGAGGTATTACTGTTCGTGGTAGAACTAATTTAGGTTCACCTTCACCCATGTTTATTATTGATGGAATTCCTGCAACCAGTGCTGAGTTTTCTGCCTTAAGCCCGAGTGATATCAATAGTATGTCCGTTCTAAAAGATGCTGCTTCTGCATCATTGTATGGTTCTCGAGCTGCTAATGGTGTTATTTTGGTGACAACTAAACGTGGTGGTGGTGATCGTGCAGTGGTTGGGTTTAATGCTAATTATGGTTTTCAGAGTGCTACATATCTGCCTGAATTCGCAGATGCGGTGGGTTATGCAGAACTACATAATAGGGCGATGCTAAATGCAGGTAAAGATGCAACGTTTACTCCCGATCTTGTAGAAAAATATAAGAATCAGACGGATCCAGATCTTTATCCAAATAACGACTGGTACAAAGAGGTTTTAAGAGGTTCAGCTCCCCAACGTGATTTTGGTTTGAATGTGAATGCTCCAGGAAAAATTACGAATTACTATTTGGGATTAAACTATTTTGATCAAGAATCTCTAGTACCTGGCCGGAAACAGGATCGTATTAATATGAAATTGAATACCAATACGACTGTTATTAAGGATTTGCTGACTTTTAATACCAATGTTTCATTTTTAAAACAAGATTACGATCGAAATGGCAGTGCTATTAGTTGGGTTGAGATGGGTAGGGCGCTTCCTTTTACATCCATTCGTCAATCTAATGGAGCCTGGGGTTCTGTGTCGAATGGTAGTGAGAATGCAAATGTTGCGAAAAATAACCAATTAAGAGCGATCACCGAAGGTGGAAGAGGTAATAATAGAGACAACTATCTGCAAATGGCGGCAAATGCATCGCTGACTCCACTAAAGGGATTATCAATTGACGGAGCCATTTCATTGAAGTATACCAATACGAACTCTTTTGATTTTATAAACCGTACTGATCCTATTATCGGTTTTATTTCTAAAAAACCTTTGGATGCAACAGCAACGCCAATTAATGAGCTTAAAGAATTCTGGGGCAAGCGCCAGGAATTGTTGTTGCAAGGAACAATTAATTACGAGCGACGATTTGGTGATCATTATGGTAAAGCAACAGTTGGGGCTTCTGAGGAGTCAAATGTTTACCGTGAGGCATTTTTAGGAAGAAAAAATTTTGTTAACAATGATGCCTCTACGATTATAAATGGTAGTTCGGGTGAAATTAGTCAAGATGATAAAGGTCTTGCCAATCGAACAACACAAGATGAGTGGGCATTGCGTTCTTTTTTTGGTCGATTTAATTATTCGTACCAAGATAAGTATCTGTTCGAAGCAAACATGAGAATGGACTATTCATCTCGCTTTGCTCCGGAAGTCCGAAGAGCAATTTTTCCGTCTTTCTCTGCCGGTTGGAACATCAACAAGGAATCTTTTATGCAGGATGTGGAGTGGATTGATTTATTAAAATTGAGAGGATCTTACGGAACACTCGGCAATCAAGATGCTGTTGCAATAGGTAATTATTATACGCTTTTGAATCGCTATTCAGCCTACAGTTTTAATGGCGTCGCGGTTGATGGATTGGAACAACAATATGGGGCTAACAGGCTTGCGCTTTGGGAAAAGGTAACGATGTCAAATGTAGGAATAGATGCGACATTTTTAGGAGGAAAGCTTAATTTAGTTGCCGATTATTTTGTTAAGAAGTCTGAGGATGTTTTATTACAACCGGCGACTTTGTCTACTTATGGCTATGAGAAAAAATTTACGCCATATTATAATCAAGGGATTACGCAAAATAATGGGATCGAGATTGCATTGACTTATAACGGTAAGATCGGTGAAGAGTTTACATATTCGGTATCGGGTAATATTTCGAAGATCAACAATAAGATTATTTCTCTAGGTGATGTTAGCGAGATCGTGGAAGGCTATTATATTAATCGTGTAGGTGGTTCTGTAGGTGATTTTTACGGTTACAAGACGGATGGTCTATTCAATAATGAAGCCGAGCTTAAAGCCCTTAATTACGAAGGAATGGGCGGTACTCCAAAATTAGGTGATATCAAATATGTCGATATGAATGGTGATAAGAAAATCGATGCATTAGACCGTACTATTTTAGGTAATGACGTTCCTTGGTTCAATTATGGTTTTAATTTTAGAGCAGCTTATAAAAATTTCGATATCGATGTGTTGACTTACGGTGTAGGCGGTGTAAAAACTTATATGGACAATGAGGCAGTTCAGCCTTTCTTTAATGGCGCAAATATCAAGAAAAATTGGATCAATGGTTGGACGAAAGATAACAATGATGCCGATGCGCCATTTCCTAGAATCACATTAACGGGCGATGCTCCGCATAATTATAAAACTTCTGACTTTTGGCTGTTTAGTGGGAATTATTTCCGAATTCGTGCCATTACGGTAGGTTATACTTTTCCTAAAGAAATGCTGAGCAATATCAAGATGTCGCAATTGCGCTTATTTGCCTCATCTAACAATCCTTTTACTTTTATGGCAGATAAACGTCTCGGCGATTTTGATCCGGAAACAGAATCGGGTAGGGCAAGTTACCCAGGTTTGAAGACTATTTCTTTTGGTTTGACAGCGAAGTTTTAATTTTTTAACAGAAAAGCAATGAAAAAACATATATTATATCCATTATTAGCCACTACGCTTCTTTTTGGAGCGTGTTCAAAAGATTTTTTAGACCGTACACCTGCTAATAACGTGCCTAACGACCAATTTTGGCATAATGAAAGCGAAGTTAATCTGGCACTTAATGCAGTTTATAACAAACTGTCGGAGGCAACATATGAGGATGGTGGAAGTGAACTGGTGCATGCTAAAAACCCTTGGGAAAGTTGGGTGACAGACGTTTCGTCTGGTGCAGTTAGTTCAACCCTTGAGTCAGGGTGGGATTATAAGCCTATTCGTATCTGTAATTTCTTTTTAGATAATGTGGATAAGGCAGTTATGGATGTTAAGCTTAAAGAGCGTTATAAAGCTGAAGCGCGTTTTGTGCGTGCTTTTCTTTACATTCCGATGGTTCAAAAGTTTGGGGATATCCCTTTGGTGACTAAAGTGTTGACCAAAGAAGAGTCAAATGTTCCTCGTACATCGAAAAAGGAAGTGCTTGATTTT
>NZ_ASZT02000235.1:0-4111 GCF_001006065.1 Sphingobacterium sp. IITKGP-BTPF85 | reverse complement strand
TACCAGCTGAGCTACGGAATCCTTTCTTAATTGGAAGTGTATCCCTTTTTGAAAGTGATGCAAAGATAGAGTTTCTAGTACTATACTCCAAATAAAATTTATACTTTACTTCTAAGTCCCTAGTACACCGATATATTTATTTATATAATGCTCTTTTTCTCGTGATTTATATTGTTGGATGTAGCGTGGGTGATCTAGAATCGTTAAATTCGCGAACAAATGTTCCTCTTTATTTATTTTTTCAATAAATGTTGCATTCTTTTTTCCCAATACAAATACGTTAGTTGTTTCGAGGCCTAAGCTTATGTGTTTTTTTAGAGATTCGATCATAAATGGCTTAACCATTGCAAACAAGTTTCTATCATCATAATAGTTTGCATTGATCCATTTGTTTTCCTTTGTTCTGCGGACAATGGCTAATGGGAACGGTGAATTGATGTAAAATTGTCGATAAAAAGTTTGTGTACCACCAAATTCCTTAATCATGTCATAAAGAAAAACGGAAGATATTTCATGGGTATGTGCAGATTTCATGGGGATACCACAGATGTGTTCTAACCTTTTGGTGTCTGTAAATGGTACGCCTGTGACCCCTGCACCGTGACGGCTAGGATTGATTCCTATAATGAATTTTCTAGGAGCAGTGTCGTCGTAATACTTGTTGTAAAACTTTTCCATAACGATTAAGGTCTCCGGGTTTTCAAAGTAAGGATTTAATACCCGAAAGTCATCTGGAAGATTTCCTGAGTAATGTAATTGTTTATTAAACTCAATTATTTGTGTTGCTATAGTCTTGGCGTTGTCCATACCTTGATTTTAATATTCTATTTATTTACAAGTTAATTATTTTCTGAGATATGACGTATACAAATACTGACCTATCACTATTTAATAACAACAAAAGCAATCGAAAGATTGGCTTTTGTGTTTTCTGGTAAATGCAATTATATAAAATGTCTAGTGCTCTAATTATATTTGAACATTATTTAAGTAGATATGATCTATTTAAATATCGTTAGTACATGCAGTTTGCATTAAAAATTGATTTTCGATCCTACAGCAAGTTTGTTATTTTTTGCAAATACGCCACATAAATGAAATAGAAGTCTAGCACCTACGTTACCATCCCAGTCGTCTTCTCCGGGAGCAACTTCAACTAAATCAATACCAATAATGTTTTTATCGCTATTAGCCAATCGACTTAACAAGTAAGTTGCTTGTTCATAAGACAGTCCCCCAGGTACCGGAGTTCCGGTGTTTGGACAGTACCAACGCTGTAAAGCATCAATATCAAAACTGACCGCTACATTTTCCGGTAATTGTGCTAGAATTTCATCACATTGATCTTTCCAGATTTTTCCTTCAAAGCTATTTGCTTTTAGATCTGTGTCAGTAAATACTTTTACTTTATTTGAAGTTTGGACTGCTTCCAATTCTCCTTCACTAAAATCGCGAATACCAACCTGAACGATTTTTTCCAATTGTGCAAGTTTGATCGCGTTGAACATAATTGATGCGTGAGAGTAGGTAAAACCTTCATAAGCATTACGTAAATCCATGTGTGCATCGAAATGTAAAATTCCAAATGAATCATGGTTTTCAGCTAAAGCTTCATAATATCCCAAAGGTGTAGAATGGTCTCCGCCTAAAAGAATTACTTTCTTACCTTTATTCATCCAATACAATGAGCGTTCTTTTACTTCGTCATTGAACTGTTTGGAAGCTTTGTTTATTTCTTCTAAATACCCTCTTAGTGTAGCGTCATTTTCAATATCTTCACCATTTTCTAGCGCTTCTATAATAGGTTGCGCTAAACTTTTATATTTTTCACTGTTTTCCGACCAGTGCGCAGGAGTTTCATCCATGAAAATTCCTAATTTCCATAAATCCGGAAATTCCTGGTGCAGTAAATCAACCTGAAATGAGGCATTTAAAATAGCATCAGGACCATTACTGGCACCGCTTCCATAACTTACAGTTACTTCCCAAGGTGCGGGTACAACAATAATATCACTTTCTTCAGCTGTAAAGGGAAGCCCGTATATGCTGGAATCTGGTAAGCCAGGTTGTGATGGATCGAAATTTTCAATTTTTGTTTGCTTTGTCGACATGTTATGAATCACTAGTTGAACTGCAAATATAAAAAAACTTACCTGCGTTAAAAAGGATATCTTGAGCCATGGTAGGGAGGGTAAATGAACAAATAAAGGTTCGGGAATTTAGGCTATCTTTACAGTCTACTAAAAGTATAAGAAATAAAATGGCAGAACAACGTATCCATATTTGGACAGGGACATCAAATAAAACGGAAGAACAATTTTATAAATATTTTGACCAAAGCAAATTTATTAAGGATTATAATCGATTTAAAACGGATGAAACCTATGCGAGAAATGCACCTGACTTTAATCTCCGTTCACAGTTTAGCAAAGCAATTGACAAACAGTATGATTATGATGTAGATTGGATCACTGTTTACTTTAGTCGCAAAAAAATGAGTATTCAAGCTGCTATAGAAGAACTGCCTATATGGAATGATCAAACAGAAGTAGCAATCTATCAGGCATGTGTTGATAAAGGAATTTCAAATGTGAATGCCATATTATGTTATGCTGATGCCGAATTGATCATAGACAAACCAATTGGAAATTACAACGATATGATCTATATAGGTTGTTTTAATATTCCGGCTTAGTATATCCTAACAAATCAGTACGTAATTAAGGTGATGCTTCGTTCGAATTTTCATATCGATTCCATAAAAGGAGCTAATGTAACATGTGCTCCTTTTATGGAATCGGCAGCGAGCGAATTTAAGTTCTTTTTGAAAGAATCCAATAATTATAAACAATGGAAAGACAGTGTCTATTTATTTGTCTGACCTGCATGTTATAGATTATTCATGAAATCTATATATTGGGTAACACTTTTTTCAATCCATTCCTCTGAACTGTCTTGTTCTCGGCCATAATAAGCAAAGAATGGTTGATAATCGGCTTTTATATATTCAAAAGTTAATTCAAAATTTCGGGTCAGTTCCTTTATTGTGTATTTATACTTTCCGTTAGCAGCGTACTCTTCCTCATCTATGCCGATCGACATTGCTAGAGCAATCTTTTTTCCTGAGACTTTGTAGCCACTCTTGCTTCCGTATGCCCATCCATAAGTAAAACCTCATCTAGCCATTTTTTTAATAACGGAGGGCAATTAAACCAATAAAACGGAAATTGAAATACAATTTTATCATACTGCTCTATCAATTTCTGTTCTGCTACAACATCAATCTTTTCATTTGGATAGATGGCATGTAATTGATGGATGTGATATTGCTCAGGATGCTTGTTTAATTCCTCCATCCATCTTTTATTGATTATGGAATTTTCTGCATCGGGATGAATAACAATTACTAATGTTTTCAAATGTCTTTTAATTTTAAAATTCTCATACAAAAGTAATTGATGAAGCATAAATTTTGTAGGTTAGATGCTAATTGTGGGATACTATAAAAAAAGTAAGTAATGACAAAAATAAAAGAAACTTCAACAAACTTTGCAAATAAGCAGGCTTTAGCCAATGAATGTTTGGAGGTTTATGCTTCTAACATAATTGGCGGTCAGTGGTCGCTGGCGATCTGCTGCTATCTAATTAACGGAAAACACCGATTTGGAGAATTGAAAAAATGTTTACCAAACATTACCGAGCGTATGCTGACCTTACAACTACGTAAGTTGGAGGAAAATAAAATTGTGAAACGAACGGTATACGCTGAAGTCCCTCCGCGCGTTGAATATGAATTAACTTCAATCGGAAATGAATTGAAACTTATTATTGAAGAACTTGGAAAGTGGGGTGAAAAACATAAAGCTGAGGCAATACAGGACTGAATATTTTAGATACAGTATAATGTGGGGTTTTATCTAGGGAAAAGTTGTTGGTAATTTGTTGTAAATTCTCAATGGTAGAAATGCAATTGGAGCAGTTTTACAATTATCGTATAATATCTTTAACATCCAGTACATGGTATCTATCCGAATGGTGCTATTGAAATCCAGTAATAACAAAAAAGCTTCACATTTCTGTGAAGCTTTTGGTGATCCCGCTGGGATTCGAA
>NZ_ASZT02000234.1:0-4129 GCF_001006065.1 Sphingobacterium sp. IITKGP-BTPF85 | reverse complement strand
ATTGGATAACTGATAGATTAATAAGGAATGAATTATATCAAAAATCCGTAGTCGAGGCTAGGAGTAATAACCCTTATTACGACATGGCATGTCAATGCGCAGCAGGCTGCTCCAGCGCCCTATGGGGCGCTGCCAAGTGCCGACCAGGTTTCATGGCAGAAATTAGGATACTATATGTTTATCCATTTCGGACCGAATACTTTTACAGATAAGGAATGGGGTGATGGCAAGGAAAGCCCTATGGTTTTTAATCCAACTGATCTCGATGCGCGTCAATGGGCTAAAACAGCTAAAGATGCGGGTATGAAAGCTATTATTATAACCGCTAAGCATCACGATGGTTTTTGTTTATGGCCAAGTAAATACAGTACACATACGGTACGTGAAAGTCCATGGAAAGGTGGGAAGGGTGATGTATTAAAAGATCTCTCTGAAGCTTGTAAAGAATACGGATTGAAGTTTGGGGTATATCTGTCTCCTTGGGATCAAAATCATCCTTCTTATGGAACTCCTGAATACAACGATATCTTTGCCAAAACGCTGGAAGAGGTGTTGACCAATTATGGTGATATCTATGAGATGTGGTTTGATGGTGCAAATGGAGAGGGACCAAACGGTAAAAAGCAAGTTTACGATTGGCCATTGTTTCGTAGTGTGGTGTATAAGCATCAGCCTCATGCGGTTATATTTAGCGACATTGGCCCAGGAGCTCGCTGGATCGGCAATGAGTCTGGCTTTGCTGGAGAAACCAACTGGAGCACGCTCAATACGGATGGTTTTGGAATGGGAAAGGATGCGCCAAAACAAGCGATCTTAAATTCTGGTGATGAAAACGGTAAATATTGGATACCTGGTGAGGTGGATGTCTCCATAAGACCTGGATGGTTTTACAGCCCGGATACAGATGATAAAGTCAAGACCTTAAGTCAATTGCTGGGTATTTATTATACTTCAGTGGGGCGTAATGCTAATTTGCTACTAAATGTTCCTGTTAGCCGTACTGGAAAGATTCATCCGACAGATTCGACACGCTTAATGGAGCTTAGAGCTGTTGTGGATGCTACTTTTAAGACAAATTTAGCTAAAGGGAAAACTGTATTGATCAATACGACTCGCGCACCTCAACTCACAGATGGTAATTATGATACTTATTGGGGAGCTGAAGGCAACGCTAAAAAAGCAGTTTTGACACTTGATTTGGGAATAAAAACAAAGTTAAATCGTTTACTTCTACAGGAGTATATTCCGCTTGGACAGCGGGTAAGATCCTTTGAAGTAGCCTATTGGAACGGTCAGAAATATGTAGCACTGGTTAAGCAAAGCACAATAGGTTACAAAAGAATCCTTGCTTTTCCGACAATAGCGACGAATAAACTTCGGATTACACTGGAGGCTAATGCCGCGCCAGTACTTTCTGAAATTCAGGTTTATTTAGCTCCAGAAATGCTTGATGTACCTGTTATCAATAGAACCAAGGAAGGAATAGTATCTATTAAGATGAATAGTCCGGATCCGATTGTTACTTATACGCTAGACGGTAGTGAACTCAACATGAAAAGTATGCGTTACAATCAACCCTTTGAGCTGACAAGAGGAGGAACTGTAAAGGCAAAGGCTTTTATTAATAACGGAAAAGATTTTAGCGATGTGGTGATCGCAGATTTTGATCTTTCGACAGCCGATTGGAAAGTCTTGCATGCAAGTGAATCTAAAAAAGAATCGCAGATAAACAGGGCCTTTGATGGTAACGGTAGGACTAGTTGGGAAGCTAATCCTGCTGGATCTACGGGTATTTATGAAATCGCAATTGATATGGGTAAGGAAATGGAAATCGCAGGATTTACTTATACACCTGCTAACAATGGTAATACGGGCGGAACTGTTACTAAATACAATTTCCGTTAGTAGGAACGGAAAAGATTGGGATCGTATCCTGACGGATAAGGTATTTGGAAATATCAATAATAATCCGGTAAAACAGCAGGTGATGTTCCCAAATAAAAAACAGGCTCGCTTTATTAAATTGGAAGCCCTTGCGGTAATTGGTGCCGATCAAAGTGGAATGAAAATAAATGAAATCGGCGTGATTGTAAAGTAAAGTATAAATAGCAGATGTGATCAATCTTTCTAATTAAGGTTGTCAGCGAGCAATAAACGATAGTTTATTGCTCGTTCTGTTTAATTGAAAGAAATTCTCATTAAGATGCGATTCGAAATTTGGGTTTTATTATGATCTGTTAAGAAATGTCTTTAAGGCACAAGGACAGCTCTCCCTTTGATCTTTCCACTTCTTATACGCTCATAAACTTCATTTGCTTGATCGAGTTTAAATTCCTCTATCTCAATATGAATCTTCTTCTGCCTAGCCAATACAACTACTTCCATTAACAGTTAGTCATAAATCGATGATATAGTTTAGGGAAGACTAGAAGTTTCCAAGGCTTTATTTTTTATACCTATTCTATTTCGAGCGATATCCTTTTTAGGAACCAAGCTGGTCTTTATCCCCAAATTGCACATAGCCACGTAGTATCAGGTCTACATAATTTTCGGCATCTGCATGTTGCTTGAATTTTGCGATCAATTTATTTCCTAGACCAAGATTGCTTAATTTTTGTTAATCTTGAGTTTTCTCGAATATAGGTAGTTCTATTATTAGCTTGTAATATTCTGAGGAACGGCCTGTTTCTTTTTTTCCATCCTTCAAAGTTGCTTTAGCTTTTGATAGACCAGTTTTTTCTGCATATTCTTTCAATTCAGAATTTAGAGATGAAGTGACTCTTGAGGAAGAACCTAAATGCTCTTGAAGATTCTTAGGGAGTTTCGAAAATACTTCATTTGGAAGAAATTTATTTGGATTTTTAACTTTAGAAATAGCTTTTAAAATCTCATTTTTTAAATAGATTTTATTATAAGTTATATCTGCTTGAGGAGGACCAATTATTCTTCTCCATTCAATTTTATTTTTAGTCTCTTGTGGTAAATTTTCATACAGTTGGGTCGGAAACTTTGGGTCTAAAAATTGGAAAAGCTCTAAATTAAATACATTAGCAATAGCACATAATGTTTTATGGCTCAGACCAGTTTTTGACTCGTGTAAATCCTTTATTACATCTCTTGTGCTTCCAGCTAATTTAGATATATCCGCTGTATATAATCCAAACTTATCCATATATAAGTTTAATATTTTTATATAACTCTTTAATTCTGCTTCGAACATATGATTTATTTATTGAAATATTTGAATATTTGTATTTATATGTTTATATTTGAATAATATTTAATTAGCGACTTTATTTAGTAAGTTGTATGACTTACTTTACGATGTCTATCTCACCCAAAAACCGCAAATTTTCCCGTGAGATGATCGGTAGTTCGCCTTAAAATCTATTGGATAATTATTACCTTCGTAATATAATTTCCAATAGGGCGTACTGCTGTCAGTCTTAATAGGGGAAGAACCGAGTTTCGTGAAACTTGGTGACTGGTTTCTTTGCGGTTTCCGGGCTATAAGCATGTAGTACGCTTTATTGGTTATTTTGATAAAGTATAATTTATATTCAGAGTTAGATATCGTTCGCATAAAAACCAAAGATTATGAGAATGATTAAACACCAAATTCAAACCCTGTATTGCACGATCAACGTTTCGGGTTGTAGGTCTTACAGATCACCACCATTAAAGAACGTCATCGCTCCGCCAGAGTGATTACTTTCAAGAAATAAAAACCAAAATAGGGGAAAGGAACAGTATGTTCTTACGATTGCGCTTAACCGTGCAAATGATAAAACCCTGCTTGAGGTTTTTACCGATACATCTTATTGCAGTTTCTTATTTAGTTTATCATTCCTTAAAAATGCTCTTTCAAGCGTCAGACACTTTAAAAGTAGCATTAAAGAATTAGATAACCAAATAGTTTAATGTAATGTTGTATAGTTTTTCTATATAAGCGTGATCGGTTTTTACTTATTACAATGAAATGCAATGACGAAGACCATATTATAACCAATTGACGAAGATTTAATATTGCATTTTTTCCATCTTATTTTTTAACTATTGAACGGTTGAACAGGGAGCTTATTGCTTAGATTCTAGCTCCAGTTTCACCTTCAATTAACGAACCAAAAAA
>NZ_ASZT02000233.1:0-4206 GCF_001006065.1 Sphingobacterium sp. IITKGP-BTPF85 | reverse complement strand
AATCATTGGGCTGAACGAAAATAACAATCCAACCGAAAAGATAGCATAAAGCCCAAACAACAAGTCAATCAGTAAATCATGCGTTCGATAAGCTTATCCGATTGAATGTATAAGATTGATAGTCCAGCTAGGGATCCCAGCTTTCCAGCTTCAATGTTGTCCATATACCAGCCCAGAATCATAGGAATGCCTACACTTAATCCTGCGACGATGGGAAGATGCCATTGTCTATTTGATTTATTAAATTTAAAAAACGATTCCATGAGTTATTCTTTTTGACCCGGTTTCTCTAACGAATTAGTTTGTCGCTCTAATTTAAAAACCAAACAAAGGTAATGATGTTTTTATTTCTGATAATTTTCCATTCTCATTTTAGACTTTTGACTGTTTAAACAAAAAGCAGGAAGTTGTAGCTTGTATTTTAATTGAATATTTATAATGGACAGCTTATTGTCAGTCTGCTCTCTTTAGTTTATTTCCGATTACTAATAAAGTTAAACCTATACAGAGGGATAAGATAAAATAGCAGATCGCTAATGTCTGTTGGTCACCGACATTCAATATACTGACCAGGCTGTAGCTGGCAAAAGAAGTCACGATATAAGCCCCGCCACTGGTTAATCCCCCTGCTGCGCCTGCATATTGTGGGAACCGTGTCAAACAATAGGTGAAGTAGATATTGTACATAAATCCCATCAGGAAATGCATTAATAAAGCAAAAAACATCAGAGAAAATAAGCTGTAATACCAGAATGCTGTTGCAGACATCAAACAGGCTAATGTGGCTTGTCCGATTGTTGCTAGCCGTAGTTTTTTTAGCATAGGCTTTGCTAACATAGCTTTACTCAGTAGGCCTCCGAACAGTAAAAATAAGCCAGAAAGAAGAGACATATTTCCGGTCATGACAGGAGAAAATTAAAGTCATGCTCGATCATAAAAGGTGCAGACATCCCAAATACAATAGCCATAGCGTAACTGAATCCCAATAGCACGATGCCCATGCTGAAGTCTTTAGCGCTCAACATCACTTTAAAAGCATTAACTGTACCCGAAATGCGGTAGGGTTTTTGTTCTTTTAGTGTTTCTCCTGTAAACCGGTATTCCAATAGAAACATAATGAGTGCATAAATAGCAAGGAAATAAAAATTTCCTTTCCAGCCAACATAATTTTGCAGAAACCCGCCTAAGAATGGTGCAAGAATGGGGGCGGACGACCATACAATAGATAGTAATGAGGTGTAATTTTTTAATTTGTCACCGTCATAAACATCCACGAGAAAGCTACGTTTGGATACCATAATAATAGAAATGACTAAGCCTTGGATGGCCCGCATACCGATTATAAAATAAA
This sequence comes from Sphingobacterium sp. IITKGP-BTPF85, assembly GCF_001006065.1. Taxonomy (NCBI): domain Bacteria; kingdom Pseudomonadati; phylum Bacteroidota; class Sphingobacteriia; order Sphingobacteriales; family Sphingobacteriaceae; genus Sphingobacterium; species Sphingobacterium sp. IITKGP-BTPF85. The sequence continues at coordinate 2,855 of NZ_ASZT02000233.1, read as the reverse complement.
TATTGGAAGAGTTGATCAGTAAGATATTGCTCAGGATAAATAGTACTAATGCTAACATGCTTAATCTGTAACGGCCATAACTGTCCACTAAACTTCCTAGAAGAAGTTGTCCCAGTCCATAAAAAATGAGATAAACTGTCAGGGTTAATCGGACACTTGATATGGAGGTTCCCAATCCGGTTACCATATCCGGAAAAGAAGGGATGTAAATGTCCATTGCAAAACCGGAAAGCGGTATAAGCATAAATGTCAAAATAGTACTAATACCTCGTGTTTCTTTTCTTGTCTTCTCATCCTAAAATCATATTATCTTGATCAACCTGTTTCCTTAATGCTGTCAGCAAAATTAAAGGAAGATCGATGTATTAAAAAGACAGGATTCAAAGTTATTTTTACGAAAATCAAACTTGTTTCATAAATCTTTCCCGGTGAATTTTAGGCGTAATAAGCGCATGCTTTTTAAAGAAGGAAGTAAAGTGTTGCGGATATTCAAAACCTAGACCCTGACCGATCTGTCCGATGGTCCAGTCGCTATTTTCCAATAGTTTTTTACCCTCTAATAATAAGCGTTCCTGAATATGTTGCGAAGTCGACTTTCCGGTCATTGCCTTAAGCAGATGGTTGAGATGATTGATATGGGTATTTAAACGATTGGCATAATCAGCAGGACTTTTTAAATACAGAATCTGCTGCGGTGACTCTAGAGGAAACTGATTATTTAATAAGGTGAAAAACTGATGTATTAACCGGTTGCTTGCCGGAATGCGCTGTCCATCGATGGTTTCGCGATGTACTTTGATAACGTTGTAGATAATGAGACGCAGTATGCTGTCAATGATTTCATTCTTAAACATATGTCCATCCATATGTTCTGACGCGAGCCTTTCAAAATAAAAAAAGAGATCCTGGAATTTTGCCTGATCGAGATGGATATAGGTAAACGGTTTCGCTTTCATCTCTTCATGCACACGGTCGAATTCTAGTTTCATTTCTTTGGTTAAAAATGATTCATTGAAAAGGCAGACGTAACCGTCCTGATTTGCAGCGAGTGGTTCCCAGCCATAATTGACTTCTGGGCGTGAGAAGAATATGGTGGGTCGGTCTACTTTTAGCTCACCCTGATCTGTAGTTAAAATTCCGGGATTCTGTGTGAGTGTTATTTTGTAATAGTCTCTGCGTGCATAGGGGAGACTTAGCATACAGCTCTCCGTTTTGATGACATTGAAATGTAAAGCATTCCGTTGAGAATGTATGAGATCTAAAGGAATTTCTTTCTTTATATTGGTATAATAACCTAATAAATTTTCTGTTTTCATCGTTTTAATTAATTACATAATTCAAAGATAGTGATTTGTTTTTCGATGAGGACAGAGTAATTGAAATGTTGTGCGCTTTTTATAGACGCTTACATAGTTTAATTATTTTTTAGGAATAATTTCTATCCATTTTTTTTCAAGTATAGGGTAGCTCCTTTGATTTTGGTTGCATCTAAAAATGTGGCTTGAACAAAGTTCCCGGTGATATTTTTATATTTTAATTTTAGGCCTTTCTCATCCAACCCGCAAATTTCATATTAGGCGCCTAATGGAAGTTTAAAGGGATTGTTCTTAACGTGGTTGGTGGAAATGGATGGTGAAAAAATAGCCTTTTTGAATTGGTGTCAGGTTTTTCATAGCTAAATATACGATAATCAAGTTTCATATTGGCGTGCAGCAATGAGATGCCGCTTTTAACATGAGTATAATGGATTATTAATTTATTCAAGTGTTTTATTTGCTTCCAGTATTAAGTTGTTGATACTTTGGTTAATGGAGCGAATAACGGCTTGTAACTGGTTGATCATAGCCGCTCTGGAGTGTAAATCATCAGCAAAGTAAATGCCTCCATCTGAAAATATAACAGATTGGTTTCCCTGATTTTCGTTGCTATCAAACTGATAATCGATCCATCGTGTTTTGAGATTGTGCAATAGCGAGCTATTACCATCGTTACTAAATTCTTTCTCACTCAGCATATACCAGATAAAAGGTGAAAAGCTTTCATCATTATCATTTTGTCTCCATACATTTCGCAATAGATTATGTGGATGGTTAAACTCGACCTTCTTACCTTTGGGGTTTAAAGTGAAAAAACCAAGTCCACCACCAATTACCCCTCCGGCAATTCCAACAGCATTATTTACATTGTTATTTGTAATTAATGTTCCTGCGATGGCGGCTACGGCACCCAGAGCAATAGATCCTACGACAAGTTTATTGTTTCTTGTATCATTGATATTGTCAATATAACCAGCAACCTGATCAACGCGTTCTGCTTCGCAATCAAGTTCTGCCGCTGTAGCATTGATATCTGATAAAGCCAACAGGAGAACTCTATTTATCTTATCGTTAAGCATAAGCTTACGAATGCTGGCATTGACATTGGTATCACCTTTAAGTTGTCTTAATTCTTTCATCTCTTCAGTAAGTCCGAGCGCGTAGAGCATCAGGACGTTTTGTTTGGAGAAATCGTTGTTTAATTCATCATTGCTAGCGAGTGAATCGATAACCTGATGCGGTAATGTTTGTTCTGCTTTTAAAAAATAAGTTGGAGGAATACAATAACTATCTTTGAGTGTGAGTAGCATAGCGGATTTCTTGTTTACGGAACAAGAAGACATGAACCCAATCAATAATGGATCATAATAATTTTCGATTTATTTGCTAAAAACATAATGGTTCTGATTGGTAAAGTATGGCTGTAGTTAATATAATGAGGTGCGGGTTAATAATGATTGAATATACTGAATCATATGTGTCCTAAATAAATTTTTAGGATTCCGGATTCTGTGTACAAGCATAGCTTTTTCATCATTC
>NZ_ASZT02000232.1:0-4317 GCF_001006065.1 Sphingobacterium sp. IITKGP-BTPF85 | reverse complement strand
TGAACTATTATTTATTTTATAACATTTGAACTATAATTTGATTTTAATCTCACTTCCTAATTTCGGATGATAGGAGGGATTATATTCCAGGTAATTCAGTGCAATAAGTTCCTTTAAGCATTTATGATAGGTGGGATAATAAATGCGATCAGCAGATTTAAACTAATAGTAATAAATAGTATTCTGGTTTCTTTCTTCATGTTATTATTACTGACACGTCTGGTAAATCATCGTGTTCAAAACCCATCTAGCGTTAGAATTAATTATCAATTTTTTGTGGGATTAAGAGAAGCTTAAGATTTCTGATCAGGTAGAAAGTGTTTCGCTCATTTTTAATAAGTATCTTTTTTTACCTGATACTTTGAAGTTTACTATTAAACTATCGTTTTTTAAGATTTTGATTAAATGAAGGAATACCATAAACTACATAAAAAATCTTCTTAGAAAAGAAAATTTATTGTTTCTGCTTTTGATTTTACTCATTTGTTTCAGGATTTCAGCGACCTCTAGAAAGCTTAAGTTGCCGAACAGATTGTCAAAAAAATATATATTATTAAAAAAATCACTTTTAGCTTCAACGATATTATCTTTAAAACGTTCAAATCTTTCCCAATTCCATTCAAGTTTTTCAAGAGTTTTTGACTCCATTAAGTAGTCCCAACGCAATCTTTTCTTGTATCTAGTGAGTAAGTCAAAGTCCCAAGTTGCATTTCTGTTCCTAGATAAGTCCCAAAAATCTATTAGATTTTCATATTTTATAATTAGATCATGATCCCACGGAACGCGTTCATTTTTACTTAAATAGTCGAAACAATTATTATCGGATATTTTTTTATTATAAAAATTACAATATTTTCTTGGCTAATTTTCATCAATGAGAGTAATTGATCATTCCAAAGAATTTCTTTAGAATGAGAAAGTTCGAAATAATTACTGAACTCCATTATCATACTCTCTATTTCTTCTTGTGAGAGATTTGAAAATCTTGATAGTTTGCTGTTACTTGTATTTTGAGAATTTCCTTTAAACCCTCTTTTTTCAATAAAATCGCGATATGTATAGCAATTCTTATCAATAAACTTATAGTATTTGGTAAGTAATTCATTTGTCCATATTAACGAGTTATTATTAAGGAGATTTCCAAAATTAAGTTTTCTTTTGTATGCATCTACTAATTCGAAAGTCATGCAAGGATTATTCGAGAGGTTATACCAATCTAAATGATTACTAATAGACTCAATTTGTAAACTGTTAAACGGATAATGCTGGCTTAGATATCTGATAGTAAATCCATCCCCCATCTCAATAAAGAAATTCCATTTGGTCTGACTGTTTGGTTGAAGATAATTTTTCATAGTTTTTCTGCGATTGCGGATAACGTTTTGCGGCCTGGTGTATTGGCGGATTTTAGCTCAAAGTTCAAACGAAGATCTGCACTAGAACCTACCATAAAACTGTCATACGAAGCAATGCCCCCGCCATTACGCCAAACCGCTGGTAGCTGTAGGGCTTTCTTCTCTGAGCGTCATAATGTCTGTTTTCTTTCCGTTTTGTTCAATTGTCAGAATTCTACAATGTTTATTTGCCGGATTTTCAACAAAAGAAACTTCTTCTAACTCCATTTCAGTAATGATTCGACAGCACATTTCACCCATGTATAACTTCCCTTTGATATGTTCGCATTTGCTCAAACTCTGCTTGCAAATTGAACAATGGCTTTTTTTTATGATTCCACCTGCACTTTGAAAAAATAAATTTGGGAATAAAAGCTTTTCATAGCTCATTAACCTTTTCATGTATCCATTTTCAGAATCTAATTCAAATGGATAATTGCTAACTACTGTTCCATAAGTAACCTGAGCATTAACTAAGTTTCCCCAAGCCTCGGACATTTTATCTTTCTTAATATTTACAAGCATTTGTAGTTCATATTGAATAGCAAGTAAAGAATTGTCTATGCAATAAACGAGGTTTGCTTCATTCTCCAAATTTCTATCAATAAACCCCTTTTTTAATATTTTCAACTCTTCACGATAACTTTCAAGTGTTTTAATTTCCTCCTCTTGAATTTCAATACCAATAGTAATGAATGCCTTTTTCTGAGAAATGGCCGCCATTTCATTAAACTCTTTTATTAAGAGATTTGGATTTTCAAAGAATAGTTTCATTTCAATGCCTTTATAACTTTTTCCAAGTCTTTTATTCCACTCGCTTCTCCTTTATAACTTACTTTTTTGATTTTTCCCTTTTCTTTTGTTTCAATATAAAACTCCGCATGAGCTGTCTTTTTTCCAAAACTTCCTTTAAGTCGATCATATACGTAACTCGACAAAACATTTAAAGAAACAGAAACAAGATTCGGATTTTCTGAGATCATCGAAAGACTAAAAAACACCGCAGGTAAATATATGTCTGCATTTTTTCTGCTACGATAAAGTTCTGTGTCACCACCGAGAACTTCTAAAGTAATATTACTTTGCCTAAATACCTTATTCAGGTCAACCATGCTTTCTGTGAAAATAAATTTTTCTTTTGCTTCGACAGTTTCAAGGTTTTCGGGGAAAAAACTAATTGTAGATGGAAGACTCAAACTTAATTCTTCAAGCTTATTATTTAGATTCAACTCGTCAATTATATAGTCCATTGCTGTTTGTTATGTTTATTCAGCATTACTGCTAATTTGTTTATAAACGCTACATTAAAGCGCATAGCTACCCAAATTCGACTGGATATGCGATAAAACATATGCGATTGTCTTTTTTCACTTTTATATGACCTAATCAAATATAATTAATATAACTATTATCAATTGAGGGTTACCGTAAATTGCAAAAATAAAATTACAAATTCCAATAAATGATATGACTAAAAAAGTATAAATTGTTTTAATTTCATTTTTCTTTTAATATGATCAGAGTCTAAAATTTCGTGGTTTGGAAGATAAATTAATGATTATAACATATCCAATTCTTGAAGTAGTTGTGAACCTTTTTCTGTTAGTTGATATTTTTGTTTACTACTTTTTGGAGCTAATTCTGTTTTCTGAATTAAATTCAATTTCTCCAATACAGATATAGTGCGAATAACATTATTGCTGTCGTTTATCATTCCAATACTTGTAAACAGGTCAAATCTAGATTTTTCGCAATCTTTTAATATTATTAAGATCTTAGCCATTTTTCTGAAAGATGGTTTTATTTTGTTAGAAAGTCCATTCACTAAGTTAAGAGTGAGAGAGTCAGCAATTTCTTCCAATTTCACAACCAAGTCAAAAATATGGTCGATTTCTTTCGGAAATTTTTCAGTTGATCTTTGATACTTAATAGGAACATCATTCGACTTTATCAGAGCTCCTTCTAATACTAAATTATTAAGAGCATTTTGGATTTTATTTCTGTCAAAATTGTATCTAAACCTTATTCGAATTTCTTCCTTTAGTTCGGCTACCGAAATAGACACTTCTAATAATTTTGCAGGGAGAACTCTTTGCGTTATCACTTGCTTTGGTATAACTTTATTTGTTTCTATTTCAGCGATATTCTCCTCATTAGGATGCTTTTTCTTTAAAATAAATGTAAGTTCTTGCCAAGTCATGTTGAAGTTTTTATCACTAAGGATATCTAAATTAAGTCCGAGGAATTCAACATATTTATCTCTATCCTCTATGTTTAAATACTTATCCGCTGTTTCAATTAACTCTAAAGATCGTGGCGTAATCTCAGCTTTCTCTGCAGATATTTTACGGGAAAACAAGAGCTTTTTCCTTACAATTTTTAGATTTTTTCCGATTATACAATTGATGTCTCTAGCCATTCCTTAAGTTATGGCAGATTGTGAAAAAATATATAATTTTTATATGTGAATTATTAGATTAATTCACTATGTTTGTGTTGATATTATTAACAGAAATTTTAAAACTGTATAAATAATACTGGTATTTAAAATAAGAGTCTTGCGGTTGCAATTTCTGAAGCCGTAACGCAGGGCAGTAGTTTAAAATACCCATGTCTTTTCTTTGTATTGCAAATCGTATATTTGTGTATCAAGATGGATATGGGCCTACTGTTAGTCCGTGTTACGTTAGGCTTCAGAAACTTTAATGCAACCACGGCATGTAGTCCCATATTCATCAATATAACTTGCCCCGAGACTCGTAAATTATACAGCGAGTTATGAATAAAAAACAAACGACCAAAAACATTATCAAGCCGGCAGATTAGATCTGTTGCGCAAAGTCACTATGCTGACTATCCATTCAAAATGCAATAATGTAGACCATTATATAACCAATTGACGACAACTTAAAATTGCATTTTT
>NZ_ASZT02000231.1:0-4323 GCF_001006065.1 Sphingobacterium sp. IITKGP-BTPF85 | reverse complement strand
AGAAGCTTTGCTATACAGCAGAGGCTTTTTTTGTGTTTTATACCTTTTTTATCAAGATTATCTTATCTTTAAGAATAATTTTGATCAATATGTCACAACCTACTTTTTATAAACTCTTCGCATTATTTATACCCATATGGTTTTCATATGCTAGTCCAGCTCAGGATGTGAAACATAAGAAGCCGAATATTATTTTTATCTTGTCAGATGATCATACGAATAAAGCAATCGGTGTATATGGCAATAAATTAGCAAAAACTCCTAATATTGACCGGATCGCTAATGAAGGTGCTTTATTTAATAATTTTTTTGTAACCAATTCTATTTGTGTTCCTAGTCGAGCAGCGCTATTAACGGGTAAGTATAGTCATGTGAATGGTTTTATTTCAAATGACAAAAAATTCAATATTAATCAGTTTATTTTCTCCAGATCTTTAGCTGAATCTGGATATCAAACTGCATGGATAGGAAAATGGCATCTGGAAACATTTTACCTCAGGACGCATTCAGTTATTGGACTATTCTTCCTGATCAAGGTCATTATTTTAATCCAGATTTTATTACACAGGCGAATGATACGGTTAATCATAAAGGTTATGTCACAGATATTATTACAGACCTTTCAAAGGACTGGATAGAAAAAAGAGATAAGGATAAACCATTTTTTCTTGTAATCGGTGAGAAAGCCACACATCGCGAGTGGCTGCCTGCATTAGAAGATCTCGGAGCATATGATGATGTTACTTTTCCAGTTCCGTCAACTTTCTACGATACTTATGAGAATAGGAAAGCTGCAGCTCATCAGGATATGAGTATTTCAGGAACAATGAAACTGGGCTTTGATCTGAAAGTAAATGTTGATTATGAAACCGACTGGATTTATAGTCGATTGGATAGCGAACAACGTAGTGCTTACCGTGCTTATTACGGTGATCGGATAAGTAAAGAATTCAATGATAGAAAACTAACCGGTAAGAAACTCGCAGAGTGGAAATTTCAACGTTACATGCGCGATTACTTCTCTACAGCTAAGGCGCTGGATCGTAATATCGGAAAGATTTTGAATTTCTTGGATGACAATGGTTTGGCTGAAAATACGATGTTATTTATGGTTCGGACCAAGGGTTTTATTTAGGCGAACATGGATGGTTTGATAAGCGCTTCATATATGAAGAATCTTTGAGAACTCCTTTTATGATCCGCTATCCTAGGGTTATCAAAGCGGGTACAGTTATTGAACAGCCTGTTTTGAATATTGATTGGGCTCCCACATTGTTAGCGATGGCAGATGCTCCTGCTTCAAAAGAAATTCAAGGAAAATCTTTTTTTGATCTTTTAAAAAATGATAAAGTATCTTGGCGCGATCGAATTTATTATCATTATTATGAATATCCACAACCTCATCGTGTGATGCCACATTTTGGTATCAGAACTAAAAAGTTTAAGTTGATTCGTTTTTATGGAGAACAAGATTTTTGGGAACTTTACGATCTTGAGAAAGATCCTGAAGAATTGAATAATATTTATAGTGAGTTTGAAAATAGCGAACTATTAATTGCATTAAAAAAGGATCTTGCAATATCAATTAAAGAATACAAGGATGATCTTGCTGCAGAGATAATGAGTAAATAAAACGTCTACCTTCTTTTTGTACTTGTATTGACTTTTAGAATTCTTATATCGGATTTATTTCGCTAAGATTATAACTATTACAGCATATATGACTTTTGCTGGTTGATTAGTTCATCCAATTATTTAGGTTAATCTGATCTCCTATTTATTTATAATTTATTATGTCAGATTTATTTGTTGCATAAACTACTTTATAAACAGGTCGTTATGAGATGCAACAGTTGTAATTTTTATCTATGGACTCTTTTGGTATAGTATTTGGCTATTTCCTGAAAAGAATAGGTTATTTATGAAGGCAAAATTTGCAATTTTTTTGGGAGGGTTAATGTTATTGCTATCTGTTAGTTCTTGTGTAGGATATTATCATGATCATGGTCATAGACCTCAACGGGGGCATCATCACGGTCACCATAAGAAAGGACATAATAAACATTACAAAAAGGGGCATAGCAAGCACCATAAAGGTAATGGAAGAAATAGAGGTGGACATTAACATAATAAGGGGATATATAATCCCCTTATTATGTTATGATATAATGATCATTTCTGACTGCTTAGATAGATTCTCTAATGGTAATCTCTGCATCTAGTTCTATCGTTTCGTAGACAATTTCTCTCTTTTTTAATCGAAATTCTAGGATATGAATCATTTTTTCAAAAGCTAATTTTCCTATTCTTGTTGCTGGTTGAGAAATGCAGGTCAATGGTGGATTAAAAGAAAAGGCATAATTCGTATTTGAAAATCCAATAAGGGCAATTTCCGATGGAATTTTAATTTTTTGTTGTGCTAATAAACCTATTGTACGATTTGTCAATAAGTCTGTAGCAGTAAAAATGGCATCAGGACTTTTATTGTCATTTTTTAATTCTTCTAATTTATTTAGGATTTGCTCTTCAACGATTTGAATTTGTGATAGATCGCATCTTAGTAGTTTTTTGTCATCAAATGCGATGTTATTTTGTTTTAAGGCCTCCTGGAAACCTAGAAGTCTTTCATTTGTAACACCATTAGCAAGTCCTGTAATGTGCAGTATATTGCTGTAGTTTCTATCAATAAGTTCTTGCGTTGCTTTTTGTGCTGCTTTTTTATTATCAATTCCTATTTTGAAGGTTTGTAAATTATTATTGATACGATCGAAGATAACAATAGGACAATTGCTATTATGTAGTTGTTGTAAATAACTTAAGTTGGCACTATCTGATACAGGCGAAATTAATATACCATCAACGCCTTTTGAATATAGAATATCAATACATTTTTTTTCTACTGCAGGGCTTTCTCTACTTTGCATAATAATGATATTGTATTTCTGAAAAAGCGAGGACTCTTCTATTCCTTCCAAAATTTGTGAAAAGAATGAATTACTGATCGTCGAAACAATAACTCCTATAATATTGGTTTTACCGGTTTTTAAACTTCTAGCTAATGCATTATACTGGTAATTATGTTCATGGGCATAAGCAATGATCTTCTCTTTTGTTTCTTTATTTATTTCGTAACTATCGGATAAGGCTTTGGAAATGGTGGGAGCTGATAAGTTTAGCGCTTTTGCGATATCTTTAAGAGTTAATCTTTTCATAATTTCCTAATATAACTTATAAAGATACTAAATTGTGTAAAGATTCGATCATTGTAAGGGACATAATGTGTTTCCAATAATTAAATCCTATGAAATCTTTCTATCTTTGTATTTATGAGTACATTATTAGATATAGGACAAAAGCCATATAATCATTATGGATCTTACTTGAAAAAGAAATATAATGGTCAACGCGTATATAAAGTCATTGTGGATGGGAATTTACTTGCCCTAATCGTGATGGAAGTAAGGGGTATGGCGGTTGTTCATATTGTAATGTGGATTCATTTACACCTGAATCTGCACGAAAATTACCAACAATTCGTGAACAGGTGGAAGAAGGCATTAAAAGAGCGCGAGAAGGGTACCGGGCTGATAAATTCATTATCTATTTCAACCCAATACAAATACTTATGCTCCTGCACATTTTTTAAAGGCTATGTATGACGAAGCTTTAGCTGTTTGTCCTGAAGATACTATTGGTCTTTCTGTTGGAACAAGACCAGATTGTATTGATTTTGAAAAGGTAGCTTTGTTAGAAAGTTATTGTGATCGTTATGATGTTGATCTGGAAATGGGGATGGAATCAATTTATGATGAAACTCTAGATAGAATTAATCGTGGTTGTTCTCATGATGAATTACAAAAAGCACTTAAATTAGTTGAAAATAGTCCATTGGAAATCTGTGTACATACAATTTTTGGTTTTCCTTGGGAATCGCATGAAATGATGCTAAAGTATGCTGATGAAATAAATAAGCACCCGCAGATTAAATTTGTGAAGTTACATCATCTGCATATTGTTGAAGGATCGATCATGGGCGTTCAGTACAAGCGTGAACCTTTTCATGTTTTCTCTATTGATGAATATTGTGACTTTCTAGCAGAATTTATTCCGCTATTGCGACCGGATATTGTTATTCAACGTCTATTTGGGTTGGCAGATCAAGATTTACTGATTGCTCCAAATTGGGGAATGAAGAAATCAGCTATTCAAACGTACATAGATAAGGCTTTGGAACGTAAAGAGGCTATACAGGGCTCGAAATATATAGGATAAAGGTTGCTATAATTATTAGCAACCTTTTTTTATTTTTCTATGATTTGAATT
>NZ_ASZT02000230.1:0-4355 GCF_001006065.1 Sphingobacterium sp. IITKGP-BTPF85 | reverse complement strand
CTGTTGCAATGCAGAAAAATAATTCTTTTTATCGTCGGTCTTGATAATAACTGGAGGATAGCCAAATTTCATCAATATAAAGTTCATTAATATACGTGCGGTACGCCCATTACCATCATCAAATGGATGTATACGGATAAACCTATAATGAAATTCTGCAGCTAAAATTAGGGCATTGACATCATCTTTTTCACTTTGAGATCTATACCAAGTGATAAGGTCGTGCATTTTAGCTGGCGTTTCCTCAGGAGTCGCAAATCTAAAAATCTCACCCGTACTTGTTTGGACATGGTTTGGTGCAGTTTTCCACTGCCCAACAGCTATCCTTCTAGAAGTTTGTTGACCATCAGCAGTGATGGCTTTTACTTCATAGGGAGACTTGAGCAACAAGGTATGCAGTTCACGGATGAAATTTTCTGTTAAAGGATAATCACCTTTTACTAGGTCTTCAATCCATTTTATAGCTTCATCATGTCCCGTGATTTCAAATGATCTTTCAATGGTTTACCTTGGGCTGTGATGCCATAAAGTAGAAGAGCCTTAGTTTCACCATAAGTTAGAGAATTACCTTCCAGATTGTTGGAATGATAATTCCAATCAAGTCTGAATTTCTGCATGATCACATCTTCTTGCTCCTTTGTCAAAGGACGAAGGTTATCTAATTCATTTTTTAAAACTAATGCCTCTTCAATTGAATTCATGATGTTGTGTGTGAAATTGATTAATTATTTATTGTCCAATATAGGGTTGATTTTTTATTCACCTTTCTCTTTTACTACTTCATAAATCTTTGAAATATTCTCAATTGAATTTGACTATTTCGAAGTTATGCGTTCCTTAATTACTTCTAATAATTCTTTCCTGGTAGATTCAAGTTGTTTTTCGAACATCTCAATGGTCTCCCTTAAAGGATTTTGAATAGTTTCTACATTTGCAGCTATACTAGTTGCGGTGACGCCGCAATTTTCGTAAAAATTATTGGTATTATATAATACTTTTTCCTCAGTGAAGTCCCGTAATCCTTCGAATGTTACGCCTAGAGCAATTGCAATTTCAGCTAACTTCTCGTCTCCAATATTTTCAGATTGTTCCAGTTTAGATATAGCTTGTTTCGAAACATCCAATTTCTCAGCTAATAATGACTGAGTCCAGCCCCGTAATTTCCGAATACGCTCAATCTTTCGACCCCTATGTAGGCTAACCTTATTTGTTATGATTTCCGACATCTTTTATTTGTGATTTAAGTATTTCAATTTTTTCCCTTTCACTATCTAATAGACGTTCGTAAAGTTCAACAACTTTCTCTACGGGACTGAAAACTTGATGTATTCCATGTCCATTTTCGTGAATGGTTGTATTATCTATTTTATTTTCGATACTGTAAAAAGCATGATTTTCGTTAAATTCTTTAATTATATCAGGGGTAACATTCAATATTTGTGCAACTTGACGAATAATGCTCTCCTCAACATCATCAGAATTTTCGATAAGCGAGTATTCTGGTTGACTAATTCCTAATTCCATCGCGACAGCTTCTTGTTTAATACCTTTTAAATTCCTTATTACGCTGATATTATGACCGATTTTTACTTTCTTTTCCATTTAAAGCAATTTTAGTTTATAAACAAATATACATAAAAGTCAACCTAAAAGCAATATTAATCAACCCTATTTTTTCTTTTTTTAAAAACAAATACATTTCCTTTGTACTAACCAATAAATAAAGCCAATGTGTGAAAATAATAATTTACAAATTATATTAACCTCTTGTGTATTTCAGAAGAGTACGCCATATGATGAAAATTTGAAGTACGTAGCAGCAACTAAATAACCTTGTATGCCCCTTACAAACCGGCTTAGCTAAAACCCGATCAAACCTTATTTTTTTATTAGTCCTATAGTGCGAGCATACGGACGTTTGTTTCGCTTCATTTAAAACTAGTCCGGATATATAATGCCAATTATGAAAACAAATTTTTCAACAACAACCTCGAGAAATCCAGTGCTAGTGCGTTCCAAAAGACGAATGCCAAAGGTGGCGAACGCAATTATAGGAAATAGACCAAAAGAGCATTATTACTCGATAATCGTACCTGCGGAAAACGACACAAGTCCTTATGTCTCTGTCACAGTTAACGTACGTAAAAACGTGCTGCGGATAAATCTGGTCAGTATGGCTATTTATGAATGTTACCTATTTGCTCTTGGATTGCCAAGTAATTTTCCGAAAGAGCAGGTGATCATTCAGGGGCTCGACCGGCCTAAGTGTATTCCCTGCAGAAGCTGTTATTATGGGGGGAAGTTTATCTACGATTGTGAGTTTACAGTTCCGATAAACTCCACTGTCGAACAGTACCAGCAGTATATATTCGATAATCTGAACGAATACTTTCAGTTGGATGTCAGGATAGAAAAACTTTCTGTCGTACAGGGTAGTCGACCGATAATGACTATGGAGAGCGAATCGGTAGAACTCATTTGGCATGAACAGCAGACAGTGATCATAAAATTTAGAAAAAATAATAACAAATAGATATATCATGATACGAAAGTCAAAAGTGCCACCTTAACCTGTTGAAGTAAAGACATTATAAATGACTTCTCATCGATGAAAGCGTACTGTATAACCATTATGAAAATTTACCCGAAGACGTAAAACGCTTTTCGATTCCGATCACTTTATTAATACCTGAGTGCGAGATTACGGTCTCTTGATTAGCTTCATTTAGATGCTCTCCCGGATGTCTATTGCCATCAGGTAAATATCAAATTATAAACCTTAAAAAATGATAAATATTATTAGGGGTGGGAACGTATATGCCTATTTGAAGGATATTTTCCAACCTATTTATAAGATAAAAAACAGGTATGATAATCAGAAGGAATTATATGAAGATCCTGTAGCTAAAATTGCAATAATTAATAATGTTGTACAGGCAACTAATGCTGTTTTTGGAAGCCAATATAGTTCGGGTGAAGGTTCCCTTATTGTTGGGGATAAGGTTATACCTAACTCGGGACTGGATTGCCATTCCTTTGTTCTTTCATTGCCGATTCAGCAAAGAAAGAACAATGAAATAACAGAGAAATACCAAATAATAAGCAAAGAATTAGCAATGAAACAGCAGAAAATAAGCAAGCAAGGTGTAACGCAGCTCTTATGCAGAAGCCTAGAATTATCAAAGAAAGGGCCTGTTAATGGCAACGAGTCGATAATTAAATACCAAACAAGCGGTAATAAATCGGCAATGAAATACCAGACAAACGGCAATGAATTGGTAATAAATAAGCAACAAAATACCACAGAAATAGCCGAGAATAAGCTACCAAAAGTTAAAACAGTGAGAAGGCTAATAAATTCTGATTTTTTCTTAACCAAATTAACACCAACTTCTAAGTTTTGCGACTGGGCTTCGACTCGCCATCGGGATTTCATCGGCTACAGTGCATGAAAAGTCGAAGCACGGTCGAGCAAAACCTGAGTGGAAGCAGAAAAAGGGGTGAAGAAAAGGAAAAGAAAGTTAGTAGAAGTTTACTGGATGTGGCAAACAGTAAATTGAGGCATTGTCTGAGAGGTACCCGCTATATACCTGCTTTTAACCTGCTTCGGACCTTGTTTTACCTCCTGTCGTCGATGCACCGTATGTGCACCGTACCTCTCCCGTCCCTGCACCAGGAAAAGGACGGTTCAACTGCGGTGCAAGTGTGGTGCAGTTGCGGGGAAACTTACTACAAGAGTAAAAGAAGGTTAAAAGAAAGTCCGAATAAGATCCGAAGCGATAGCTTTGCTTTTTTATTGATTTTCATGAAGAATGTACTTGCTAAAATCGTTCTTGATGTACTGTCAGTGTACGGTTTATTCACCAATGCTCTACTGAAATGGTACCAAAAAGGTACTGGGAATGTACTGGAGAGCTACCAAAGAGTTACTGAAGATGGTAGTTTAGCAGTGCTTGGACTGGCTTGTGCTAGGCAAGTACGGGAATTTGGTTGTTCATGTGTTGCTCAAGCGTACGTAATGCGTATGCTAAGTACTGGTAAAGCATGGATAGTGCGTAAAACGGTACCCGTTTACGCACTACTGACGCACTATCAACGCTTTATCTATGCTTCATCCATACTTGATCCCTACACGGAAAGCGCTTTATCCAAAATAAAAGGATTTAAGCGATCCAATTTCTTTTACCGGGTATCTGAGTGGTTTTGCATTAATAATCTGCCTAATCGCTTAAAATGCTTTTCAAATCAAACGCAAGGAGGTGTCAGAGATGTTGTGCATGCGGGTTTCGTGAGTCGATTGCCACAATCAGCATTTTCAGCTGCGCTGATCCTATTGTTGTTGATAACGTTCGGAT
>NZ_ASZT02000229.1:0-4462 GCF_001006065.1 Sphingobacterium sp. IITKGP-BTPF85 | reverse complement strand
CTGGGTACTGGTACGGCTGAAGTATATAGTTTGTATAAGCGCCGAGACTTCTTAAGCTTGACGTTCAACTAGTGAAACAGCGCGATCAGCTTCAGAAGGTTATTAACGATCTTTTGGACAAGCAGATCGACCATATCCGGACAACAGAAAATAGTCCTAAGAACAGTAAACTCTACTTCTCTATCCTGTTAGAGACAAACGAGCTGATCAGCTCTACATTTAAACTCTTACGGTTATTCAAGGAGTTTGAAGAGTTCAAACTGAACAATAAAAAACAAAACTAACATCAGTTAGTATCAAAAGCTCGAGATTCATCGGGCTTTTCTTTTTTCTCTCGATATATAATTCGATACAATGAACAACTGAATTTTCAGCTAATAATTGACATAGGAGTTTTATTTATTAGATTTACCAATCTTTAGGCCTAAATAATTTAAATTCCGAGCAAGCTCTTTCATCGTGAGGCTAAAAAACCTGGCGTAATTCATATTTGGGAAACGGCATTGCTTGTCATAGTTGAATAGACTATATTAATCTAGATGTAAATTTTGATTAGCTGTCTTTTCTAGAGTTTATCTCATTAACACTTTAAGTTCCTAACCAAATTTCATGTTTTCCAACTCGTGCTTTTAAAAACCGGAGTAGGTGAACAGAATACTAAATTGGAAATTATATCAATCTAAAGGTTTTTTTGGAATCAAGAAGACAATGTGACAAGACATTTTTAAAAACTGAATCAGATGAATACGATTTGAATTATTTCATTACTTACAGCATAAAAAATATGAGGGTGGTTTTTGAAAAATTAAATAATAAGTTGGCCTGTATGCATATTAGAATGTTGATAAATTTCGAAGTATTTTCGGACAATGGTAAATGAAAAGAAAACATACTACATTAACTTTTAAAAATAAGAATTTTAAATAATGCAAATAATAAACTCGCTACATATAAAAAACTGTGCAAACTATCTTATGGTTAATTTGTATCATAGATAGAAGGATCTGACTAAAATTTTTTAAATGATTATTGATAAGTAAAAATGATAACAAATACATAGGATTTTTTATGTTCCTATGTTTAAACTACTATGTTATGACGAAGAAAAAAGTTTTTGTGTGCGACGATAATACCAGCATAGTAGAAGTAATAAAAGTAGTGCTGAGTGAGTGTCTTGATCTTGATGTGCTTACCGAAACAAAAAGTCTAAATGCTTTATCCTATATAGAGCAAGAATTTCCTGAAATTTAATCGTTGATCTCTCCATGCCCGGTATTTCTGGAGATCAATTAATTAAAAAAGTTAGAAGCCATGATATATTGAAAGGTTTATTTATAATTTGTATTTCGGCTAATTCTGATGGTAAAAAGGTTGCTATGAATGCAGGAGCAGATGTTTTTTTACCCAAACCCTTCAATCTTGTCGATCTTCTGAAGTCATTGGAAGGATATGAAATGAATAAAAAGAGCGAACACATTTCTAATGATCAGGCATTACTGAATTGATTGAAATACAGATAGCTTTTATAGTTTTGTATTAAATTGAACTTTATCTACCTTTAAATACAAGTAAGCCAAAGCCATTCTGTAAAAGATGGCTTTGGTTCTTTAATCCTTCGCTGAAATCCATATTTATTAGCCTTTTCATTCTATTTGTCACTGTTGAAACAAAGATAGTTTGTCCCATCCGGCTTTCCGTTGTTTTTAAAAGTATGGTGAGCATAAGGTGCTTTTTTGTAATTTTAATCTTCACTCGCTGAGCAGAGTTAATCAAAGGGTTAAAATCTGAAAATGGTAAGAATATCTATTGTGACGTAGTGCAGAAGTAATAAATGAATTATTGAAGCAAATATTAATACAC
Organism: Sphingobacterium sp. IITKGP-BTPF85; assembly: GCF_001006065.1. Classification (NCBI taxonomy): domain Bacteria; kingdom Pseudomonadati; phylum Bacteroidota; class Sphingobacteriia; order Sphingobacteriales; family Sphingobacteriaceae; genus Sphingobacterium; species Sphingobacterium sp. IITKGP-BTPF85. Next base: position 2,602 of record NZ_ASZT02000229.1, on the reverse strand, counting down.
GAATTTATTATGTCTGTTATGCCAGTTTTGTGAGTTAACAGAACAGGGTAAGTTAAAAGATATAAGAACTGATCAGGTAATTCGAATACATCACCGAAAAACATCTGAAACAGAATTAGTAAAATTATATTATAAACGAAAGAATTAAAATGAGCAAAATCATCTTTGACAGCGGAATATCACTTGATGGATATTATGCAGGCGATCATAGAAGTCCTAACAATCCAATGGGCGGTGTTTCAGAAAAACTACACCAATGGATGTTTAACCAAAAAGCCTTTTGGAAATACTTGGGGTTCGAAGGAGGCACAGAAGATGGGCCTGACGGTAAATATATTAGAGAGACAATTGAACGAACAGGTGCATTCATTATGGGGAAGAGAATGTTTGAAGAAGGGGAGGTAAGTTGGCCCAATGATCTCTATAAAGCAGATGTTTATGTATTAACACATGAAGAGCGAGAGCCTTGGATTCAGGAAGGAGCGACAACTTTTTACTTTATAAATGATGGAATAGAGTCTGCTTTAGACAAGGCAAGACAATCAGCAAAAGGAAAAGACATCAGAATACAAGGAGGTGCTAACACTATTCAACAATTTTTAAATGCAGGACTAGTGGACGAATTTTTGATTCACATTGCACCTGTATTCTTAGGTAGCGGTATCCGGCTTTTTGACGGAATTGATAAAGACCAATATGATATAAAAATTGCAGAAATAATACCTTCAGACCTAACGATCCATTTGAGATACAAGCTGATAAAATTATAATAATAACCAATCAATATAATAAATCATTTGGTATTCAGAGGTTATAGATAAAATTATTTAAAAGATAAAGTGTTAGTCTTTGAATATGCAATAACGATGGCAACAAGATAACTGATTGCTCAACATTCATGTGTTTTCATCCTGTTGAATATTGGATTAAAGAACGGTGGGGTATAGGTATTATACTCAGTAGAAAGCACTCATAATTAAATGCATCATTTGCTAATAATAAAAAACTCCTTTAAGGACAATGTGATATTAATTTTACTTGTTTTTTGGTTTAGCATAACAGTTTAGTTAAAGCCTTTAAAATAAGATTTTTGGTAATACCTTATATATAGTATTATACAAGCTTTTTAATTCAAATTGTAAGTGTTCTAAGCAATAATGCGAATTTATGTCTAATTCCTTTTCATTCACCATATATTTAATATTCTTGTCATTTAGACAAGAATAGGCATTGTTCTTTCTTTAAAGAATCTTAATTGTATTTTTTTTGCAGGGTAGTCTGTTCAATTTTGTGAAATAATCAAAATAAAACTGTTATGATTATTTATATATTTCCTACTGTTGTGATGAACTGTAAATTTTGAACTCACATATGATTAAATCCGATCCATAAATTGATTTAACGTATGTAGTTCATTATAGTAAATTCATAGAGATAATTATATTTTCGCTTTATAAACATTTACCTTATTGCCGTCAATTATTTCAGTGCCTGAAACAGATACATACTCACTATTTCGCACCATTGCGCTAGATATGTATGAACTTGAATAATACCATCCAAAAGATTCAAAAAAATTTTTGATTTTTTCTACAATCATACCTGCTGAACAAAATTGTTCATTTTTCAATAAGTAAAAAGTTATTGCATAAGTAATGCTTGGCCGCTTTTCTAATAGGCTATAGTAAGCGACATTGTCTTTGTGGATTTGTTTAAGAATATTACGAGAATTTCCCTCAATCGCAATTTCTGGACTGTTAAACTCTATTAGTGTTTTATTAAAAAATGAGCTTGCTATGTTAATGTCCTCGATATTAAATAAAGCTTTCTCTTTTCTTATTCTAGCTAATGTTCTAGTTGATTTGTCAATAAGATTTGCAAAATCCGTATCATTAATACCATTACTATCAATTAGCTTAAGAATATTTTTGGTTATTATTTTTCTATCAATATTCATCATAACCAAATATGAAACCGACGCGAATTACAAAAAGTGACATAATATTCTTTTTTTGTAATTTGTTTACTTATCTTTGATTTAGAAAGAGAGTAATATGTGCTTTCTTGAAGAACTTAGGTGTTTAAACTAAGAGTCTTGCCGTCACAATATTCTCACGCCACGACGCAAGGCAGCAGATTAAACACCCATGTCTATACTTTTATGCTATATTTGCATAACAGGTAGATGTGGGTCTGCTGTAAATCCGTGTCTTGTAGGGCGTGAGAAACTTATTGTGACGACGGTTAGTAGACCCACATGTATCTTGGATCTTTCTCGCCAACAAGACTCGTTAACCAATAGCGAGTATGAACAAAAAACAGACCACCAAAAATATCATCAAGCCGGCAGATTAGATCTGTTGCGCAAAGTCACTATGCTGACTATCCATTCAAAATGCAATACTGAATACCAAATTATAACCTTTGACGAAGACTATTAATTGCATTTTTTCCAATTTATTTTTTAACTATTGAAAAGTTGGAACAGGGGCTTATTTGCCAAATTTTTAGCTCCTGATTCACTTCGTATAAACCTTAAAAAATGCAAAAACTTGCTACAGGGAGAGCTATGCGCTGTCCCAGGGAAATAACTGTCTTCTGT
>NZ_ASZT02000228.1:0-4559 GCF_001006065.1 Sphingobacterium sp. IITKGP-BTPF85 | reverse complement strand
TTTTGAGAGATGTTCGGGATTTCTTTGAGATTGCGAGCAGACTGGTTCGTATTTTGTTCGCCATTTATTCGACTCGTTTTCGTCTTGTGGTCGAAGCCGAGTCGAAGAACAGTCGAAGAACAGTCGAAGCGCACCCGAACCAATCCCGGAGTTGTTCCCTATCATTATCGAACCATTGCCCAAGCATGCTCGAGAAGACTAAGGACTTTTACGGACTTCCATGGACTTTCACGGACTTCTTTGGACTTTTAGCTTATACCTTCTTCGTAATAAAGCATAAAATTTCTACATCACTAAAAAAAAGATCAAGTTATCTACGGCAAGAACCTTTCTCCGCAAATTCGAGTTTTATTGGACTGCCCTTCGGGTCTGCTTCGCCCCTTCCTCGGGTAGTTTATACTAATCCTCTACTATGCCTATACTCCGCCTCTACTGTTTATGTAGAGGAAAGGTAGACAAACAGTAGAGGCACAATAGACAATTCCCGAAGCCTTTCCGAAGAAAGGGCGAATAAGTTACGAACCATTACCTAACGATACCGGAAGAAATTTCGCATTCTATTACCCTTATAAATGGTGGCTGCAGTGCAATAATTTACGGTTAAAAACCGAATTAGCATTGACTGTCATGTCATACCGCTATATCAGATTAAACACAAGTAATATAGAAGCAGCAAACAGAACAAATAAGCCTGTTAAGAAGATGATATCGGCAATATTTTCCAGTCTTTTAACTTCCCTTAGATCACCTCTTTTCATCGCAATAAAGGAAATAATACAGCTGGACATAAATATGAAAATAGCAATAGCGGCACATTCATCAATTAAACTTCCCTCTGTGAGTTTCATCGTTTTTATTGTCGTTAAGACCAGAAAACAAATTCCCAGTAAATTGGCTGAAGTATTTAAAATATGAGAAGTCCGCCCCGAGCTGTCTCTTTTATCTCTGTTATGATTTGAATCCATGGTCTATTTTCATTTACAAACAAAGTAATAATTTCTTTGTTCTTTTACTGATAGCTAAATATCCATTTAAAGGATATTTCTTGCTTAATTAAAATCTTATAATTTAAACCTCAAATGTTACAGCATTAATTTTTGTCTAAAGAGGGATATTTGTATAGGTTAATTTAAAGCAGATTATGAATCAAAAATATCAAATATCCGGCATGACTTGCAATGGATGTCGCACAAATGTCGAAGATAAGCTAAATGAGATACCAGGTGTAAAAGCTACTGTTACGTTAGCTCCACCGGAAGTCATTATTGATAGTGAAGATCGTGTTGATGTAGATGAATGCAATAAAGCACTTTCAGAAATTGGTGATTACCACATTGTGCAAAACAATAGTTATCACAACGGAAAGAACTCAGTCTATCATAAAGCAGATGATCAATCGAAAAAAAGTGCAGTAGCTGTTTCAGGCAAATACATTTGCCCCATGTTCTGTGAGGGTCAGGATAAAACGTACGATTTACCGGGCTCCTGTCCTGTATGTGGTATGCATTTAGTACCCGCAGAATCATTATCGGAAAATAAACATACACAGGATGAAAGTGCAAACGCCTCTTGCTGTTCATCAAAAAATAACGGAGAACAGATAAACCAAACGGTGGAAAAGTCATCAGGTAAATACATCTGTCCTATGTTCTGTGAAGGTCATGATAAAACGTACGATCAAGAAGGTTCCTGCCCCATATGTGGGATGCATTTAGTACCTGTTGAGTCATTATCGGAAAATAAACACACACAGGATGAAAGTGCGAACGCCTCTTGCTGTTCATCAAAAAATAAAGATGAACAGATAGTCCAAAATGCAGGCGCACCATCAGGTAAATATATCTGTCCTATGTTTTGTGAAGGTCATGATAAAACTTACGACCAAAAAGGTTCCTGCCCTGTTTGTGGTATGTTTCTCGTTCCAGTTGAATCTTTAGCTGATAAAGCAGATAAGCATCACCATGATACTAAATCCACAGGCTTTTCTTCGCATGAAAAAGTGGGCACTCCAAAGGTCACGGCCAGTTCAGCGGGTAAATATTATTGTCCTATGATGTGTGAGGGCGAGAAACTGTATGATAAACCAGGATCCTGTCCAGTCTGTGGTATGAACTTAGAGAAAATGCCAGAAAAGAAAGCAGCTTTAACTTACAGCTGTCCGATGCATCCAGAAGTTCAAAGTGATAAACCGGGTTCTTGTCCCATCTGTGGTATGGATTTAGTAGCAAATGCCGACACAGAGGAAGATGATCACACATATCAAACACTGAAAAAGAAATTTTGGGTAGCGCTGTTATTCACCGTTCCCTTATTTATATTATCAATGGGTGAAATGATTCCTGGCAACCCGATCGGGCAAGTCATCACACCAAAGATGTCAGGCTGGATCCAGTTATTTTTAACCATTCCAGTTGTTTTTTATGCCACTTGGATGTTTTTTGAGCGTGCTTGGACCTCTTTCAAAACTTGGAACTTAAATATGTTCAGCTTGATAGGTCTAGGTGCCGGAGCAGGATTTTTATACAGCGTAGTGGCTTTATTCTTTCCATCCCTATTTCCGGATGCATTATTAGGTCATCATGGTCAGGTTGCACTATATTTTGAGTCTGTTGCCGTTATCTTAACGCTGGTACTATTGGGACAACTAATGGAAGCGAAAGCACATTCAAGAACGAATTCAGCTATTAAAGAACTTATAAAACTTCTCCTGCAGAAGCTAATCTAGTTGAAAATGGAGTGGAAAAGAAAATTTCGGTCGCAGACATCCAGTTAGAACAAATTTTACGCGTTAAACCAGGAGAAAAGATTCCTGTAGACGGAGAAATAACTTCTGGACATAGCTCGATTGACGAATCCATGCTAACGGGGGAACCGGTTCCTGTCGATAAAAATGAAGGCGATAAAGTGAGTGCTGGAACGATTAACGGTAATCAGTCATTCTTAATGAAAGCCAACCGTGTCGGTGATGATACACTATTGGCACAAATTATTGAAATGGTCAATAGTGCAAGCCGAAGTAAAGCACCAATACAGAAGTTAACCGATCGTGTATCCCGCATATTCGTTCCTATAGTAATTGCCATCGCTATTTTAACATTTGTCGTCTGGATGATCTATGGAGTAGAATCTAAACTGGCCTTTGCCTTAGCCAATGCTTTGGCGGTTCTTATCGTAGCCTGTCCATGTGCTCTGGGGCTTGCAACACCGATGTCGGTCATGGTGGGAATCGGTAAAGGTGCAAAAATGGTATCTTGATAAAGAATGCGGAAGCGCTCGAAAAGCTAGATAAAGTGAATGTACTGGTGACAGATAAAACCGGAACCATAACCGAAGGAAGGCCGAGTTTGGAAGAGGTATTCAGTACCTCAGACAGTACGGTTGATGAATTGTTGATCTTGGCAGCTTCAGTGAATGCCAATAGCTCCCACCCTTTAGCCGAAGCGGTAGTGAAGAAAGCAAAGGAGTCAAAACTAACATTAAAAGAGACAGATCGCTTTGATACCATAAACGGTAAAGGTGTTATTGGTTATATTGCCAATGATAAAGTGCTTCTTGGAAATGAATCGTTGTTATTGGACGATGGTATTGCGATCAGCGAAAGCGTTAAAGAACAAGTTGCTGTAGAACAGGAAAAAGGCCGTACAGTATCTTACTTAGCTAAAGGAACAACACTGTTAGGTTATCTCGTTATTGCCGATAAAATAAAAGATACGGCAAAACAGGCTATCCATTACCTGATGGATCATGGTGTTGATGTGATTATGTTAACAGGTGACAATGCCAAAACAGCCAAAGCTGTAGCGGATGAACTGGGTATTAAACACTTTAAAGCACAAGCGCTACCAGAAGATAAGTTGATGGAGATTAAAAAGCTGCAACAGGAAAATAAAGTAGTCGCAATGACTGGTGACGGTATCAATGATGCTCCAGCATTAGCACAGGCAGATATAGGTATTGCAATGGGTACAGGTACTGATGTGGCTATCGAGAGTGCTGAAGTAACCTTATTGAAAGGCGACTTAATGGGTGTTGCCAAAGCTAAAATACTGAGTCATAAATTAGTGCGCAATATTAAACAGAACCTACTCTTTGCCTTCCTTTATAATGTTTTAGGCATTCCGATTGCTGCAGGTATTTTATACCCTGCTTTTGGTATCTTGTTATCGCCAATGCTTGCTGCCGCAGCAATGAGCCTAAGCTCAGTATCCGTTATCCTCAATTCATTACGATTGAATGCGGTCAATATCGATGCGAAATAAATTTTAATAAAAACATATAGCTGTCCATCACAGCTGAAAAATAGCCTCTTTTTTAAGAGGCTATTTTTCTAAATTAAATGATCATGTACGAAGAACCTCATAGTAACTATAAAAAAGTATTGGCCTATCTGTTAGCTACGCTACTGATCTTCGCTTTACTGAGTTTGGCTTTCCTTACCACAATGGTATGGCCTATGATGGATTTAAAAATAGCTTATTTAGGCCTGCTCTGTGTGATTACGCTGACAGGAAGTTTAGGCTATGCATTCTGTAGTTGCAATACTTCGAATTCTACTGAAA
>NZ_ASZT02000227.1:0-4675 GCF_001006065.1 Sphingobacterium sp. IITKGP-BTPF85 | reverse complement strand
TTTTTTGCGAGATCATTTTCGGCATTGAGCCAACTCAAGTAGGCCGCTGTAACTAAGCCTATTTGTGGTTGAATATATTTTTTATCCTTATACATGGTTAGCGCAAGTTCTCGGATGTTTTGGAGGTGTTTTTGAATTTCTTCTTTGTTTTCATCATGATACCACTGCGACATATTATAACCTAATGTATGGTCTTTAATGAAGAAATTTTCTATTTTGTTAACCTCCCGTGTGAGGAGTACGGCATTTATAGTATTAGCAGGATCCAGCTTATAACAGTTTTCGAGATATTCAATAGTACTATTTGGGTTGTTGAAACCGATGATTGCATTGATATTGAATTTGTCTGCTTTAGTTTTGGTATAGGCAAATTTCAGCATCAGTTGCTTGTATATAATGAAAATTGTTGTACGCGAGTATTCTTCTTTCGGGCGATAGCGTAAATACGCTAGAAAATAAAAAGGCAGCTTTTGCAGGTTCACCATTTTTCCTGACAGCGCCTGCATAATTGGATAATGCCCAACCTAATACGGGAGATTTCAGTTTTGACCGAGCGATGTATTTATCATAAACGGTGATGCTTTTTTCATATTCTTTAGCAAAAAGAAATAATCTTGCCGCTTGATATGCGTAACGTAATAATAAGAAACTATTGTTCTTATGGACCGAAATTTTACTTTCTGCCTCAAGCGCAAATTGCTTTATTTCATCGAAATTACGCTCATCAGGACTCCAAGGGTCTTGTGCAATATTGGTGACAGGTTCTTGCTCTTTTGTAAAATGAAAGTAAGCGAGTTCCTTTTTATTTTTAGGAAGAAATAGACTTTGAATAAATGTGTTATTTCGAAGTGAATCTGGAAGATTATCCAGGATTGCTGTATTCTTTAAAACCTGTATTGTTTCCGGGTTTGATTGGTACATGACTGCGTATAGATCATCTGGTTTCACATTTTTTCCTAAATGATTTACCCAGTCTGTAACATTTACAGACGCTTCCAGTACAGGTTCCTGTTCTGTATATAGAAATTGATAGGGAATAAACTGAAAAGCGGAGTAGCTATTATCTTCCAGATTTGGTAGGAAATAGGTCTGTTGATTGTCATAAGGGTCTATTTCGGGACCACAAGCGATATTAATCGCAATTTCACTGAAATAGAGCATAAATGTAGCGCTAAAAAGCAGCAATAACTTCTTGTAAATCTGCATAATTATAGTTCGATAAAACTTCTGGGGCCAAATGGTAGAAGATGATTCTTTTCTCTTTTCCTTGAAGTTCTTTATTTAAAAATTTGGCGGTTGCAATTAACTGTTCCTTCGTTATAAATTCATGACGGATCACATCTCCTTTTTTTAGATTCGCTTTTTGTAAGTCCTGGTTCAGAATAAATAATTCCGTCTTTGGATTTCTTGTAAAGAGTGATTTATCATCCAAATCGCTCTTGTCGATATACTTAGAAATACCAATATATTGATGATCGCGAAAGGCTACATACCAATCGAATAGGGGTAAAGCAATATCTAATTCTAAAGGATAGTCTTTAAGAGTTCCACTCAGGTAAGTTGTTAAATCTTGCTGATTTAAAATAGAATTATGATCTCCAAATTGTCTTAAATTTCCCATATTATAGCACATCAGTGTTGCTCTTTTTACAGGAGGTATACCACTGGACTGAATATTTTTAACTTGATGAAGCCTTAATGTCGTGGTTATCGTCACTTCATTTAATTCAGGTATCTTTTGTAGGTATTCTAGCAGATAGAAAAATTTATCACGGGAGCTTTTAGTCCAGTCGCAATCAATCTGTAATTCTTTAAAGTCTTCTTTTCCGGATTGTTTAGCCTTTTCAGATACAAAAGGTATCATTTTATGTGCAAGTCCTCTAATCTGGAGACTATCTAATTCTGTAAATATTCTTTGGTTGATAAATACAACAGGCACAAGTGTTTGATTTGATGGAAGAGTTTTTTCAAAAGAAATTGGAGAGATGGGAACGGGCTCAATACCCCCATCAGTAAAATCAATATCCATTATACGAACGAATAATGTATTTGATTTTAGATCTTGTATCATCTTTTGTGATAAGGTGTCGGACTTATAGTTTGTCTTCCAATAATAAAAGCCTACGGAGGGTTCTTTTTTTTGACAGGAAATGTGTAATATTATACTAAGCGAGATACAGAAGAACAGCTTTATTTTATATGGTGTCATGAATTTGGGACCAAGTGAAAGAATCGATACTAATCTACTTTTATTGAAAATCAAACAAAAGTATTAATAAGTTGTTTTGTATTAGATAAAAATAACCAAATAAATTTACTAAAAGAGGAGCGCGTTTTACATGAAGGCTGTTTGGAAATGGATAATCGGTATTTTCGTAATACTGTTGATTGTGCTTGGTGGGGTTGTTTGGTATTTTAGTGTGCATTGGAAGCCAATTGTAGACCAAAAATTCAGAGAAATAGTGCTCGCATCTACCGATAGTTTGTACACGGTTGATTATGATGACTTGGATATTAATCTTGCTTTAGGAAATGTAACGATAAGCAATCTGGTTTTACGCTCGGACAGCAATGTTTATGCGCGACTAGAAGGAATAAATAAAGCTCCTGATAATCGTTTTCAAATCGAAGTCGCCAAATTAAAATTTCGTAATTTCTCTATACGGGATATGCTGCTGAATAAAGAGCTTTATTTAAAGAATGTCGTTTTAGATACTCCGAGTGTCCATATGATCAATAAGTATCATTCCTATAATGATACAGCATCTACAGAAAAGAGTAAACCCTTATATGATAAAATAAAGAATACCCTAAAAAGAATCCGCATAACCGGAATCGATTTGAATAAGGTCAATTTTAAATATTCGCAGATTCAAAAAAGTATCTACCAAGATTTTGAGATCAAGAAAGTCAATATAAAGATTCAGGATGTTTTGGTCGACTCGACATCAATTTCCGATGCGACACGTTTCTATCATACCAAAATGGTTGATATAGAAGTTCCTGCATTTACTTATAAAACTCCTGATGGATTTTATAAGGTTGATTTTAATCAATTAAAAATCAATACTAGGGATCGTAATATCATGTTGACAAAGGTGGCTTACCAACCTATTTTGGGTAAGTCGGCCTATTATAAAGCAAAGGGTAAAGGAGGAAGCTATGTTGTCATGAAATTCGACACGGTTCGTTTTGAATCTTTTGATTTTAATAGTTTGTTACGTAATAAGAAGATCTATGCAGGAAAAGCGCAACTGAAAAATGGACTCTTGGATATTTATTCGGACAAGCATTATAAATCAACACCTGTAAATAAAGTTGGAAGATCTCCGCATCAAGCTTTAATGCATATGAAAACGCAATTAGCAATAGATACGGTATTGGTACAAAATGCTGATATAAGCTATTCGGAGTTAAGTGGTAAATATAACCAGGTCGGGAAGATTACCTTCGATAAGAGTTATGCGACTATTAGTAACATGACCAATGATGTTTCAAGTCTGGCTAAAAATAAGTGGATGCGTGTCGATGTTCTGACAAAAGTGATGAATAGTGGGCGTTTACATGTTTTATTCGGATTTGATATGACATCGAAAACAGGTTTTCATACTTATAAAGGAACAGTAGGAGCAATGCAGGCACCAGCCTTTAATAAAATTTTAAAGCCGCTCTTAAATGTAGAAATAGCCTCGGGAAATATCAAAAAAATAGCTTTTGATATGGAAGCAACCGATCACAGAAATTGGGGAAAGTTTAATTTTGATTATGATGATCTAAAAATCACCATTTTAGAGAAGAAAGAAGATGGGACTGTTAAAAGAAAAGGTTTTATCTCTTTACTGGTGAATGAACTTTTGGTTAACGGTAGTAATCCAAACCTTTCTGGAGAATATATTATTGGAAAGGTCAATTGGCATAGGCATGCTGACCACACTTTTTTTAAGACCCTTTGGCAAAGTCTATTGGATGGAATAAAGCAATGTGTGGGGCTTAGCAAGGAGCGGGAAGCTAAATTAATGCGTACTGCTGACCGCGCACAACATACAGTAGAGAAAGCCAATACTGTTGTTGGCAAAACGAAAAGTTTTGTATCGAAGCTTTTTAAGAAGAAAAAAGGTGACGAAGAGAGCAAAGTCGCCGAATAAAAAAGAGGGTTTCACGTGAAATATGATCATCGGGGCAGGAAGTTCTGTTTTTCCTAAGTTATCAGTATGTTTGTGACAGATGGGGTCAATATTGAGTTTTTTAAAATTCGTCTTTAAGTATAAGAATAGCATTGTAGATCAAATCATGTTTTATGTCAGCATGATCTGTGCTTTTGCCGTTATTTTCAATGTGGGCTATGTAAGAGATCCAAATCTTGCAAACCTCCTCGATCATATCATTAATGCAATGTTCTATGTTTTGTTCATCATGACAGGACTTCGTACAGCTTCTTCTATTTTTGCGTTGAAAAGAATTGAAGTTGAACATTATTCAGGGCTGGTGATCCTAAGCTATTTTGCTTTAATCATAATAGCGCGATTTGCAAGTGTTCCCGCAGTTGATCTTTTCGGTAAAGATCAGTGGATCTATCTAGGTATTTATCTGGTGTTTATTGCAGAGCTTTCCAAGAGTACCTTGTTTTTTGATAACTTCTATTTTAATCCCACTATTTTATTTGTTATCAGTTTTT
>NZ_ASZT02000226.1:0-4685 GCF_001006065.1 Sphingobacterium sp. IITKGP-BTPF85 | reverse complement strand
TTACCTTAATTTTCATTCCTAATGAATTTATTCGGAATCTGTTGGTCATATTGGCAATTTTGACCATTTTAACAGGAGCATTCGGTGTATTGATCAAGACCAATATAAGACGGCTATTTTCTTACCTCATCGTATGCCATATCGGATTTATGATAGGGGGATTAGGTATTTATAGCAAGTTGCAATTCTCGGTGCCGTATTTTATTTAATTCATGATATCATGGTTAAAACGAACATCTTCTTAATCGCCGGATTGATCCGTCAAATGAGAGGATCTATGGATATGAAAAAACTGGGTGGATTGTATGCTGAATATCCAAAAATTTCATTGCTGATTGCCATAGTACTGTTTTCACTGGCTGGTATACCACCATTATCCGGATTGGCCAAAATATATTTATTGCAGGGTGCCTTTCAAACAGGACATTACTTTTATGCAGGAGCACTTATACTAGGTAGCTTCATGACTTTATTTGTACTCGCAAAATTTTGGTCGGAAGTATTTTGGAAAAAACCACAAGACCCCGATGCAATTGAGGACAAATTTAAAGACCTGATAGGTATTCGAAAGGTCGCATTGATTTTACCGATCTGTATACTTGCAGCTAGTTCTTTATATATCGGACTCAATGCAGAAGTATCATTCAGGTAGCGGACCGCATATCATCAGAAATGTTAAACACCAAACCTTATATTCAAGCAGTATTAGGCAAATAAAGTAAAATATGATCAAACAGTTTTTAATGAACCTGCTGCTTTCTTTTATTTGGGTAGCATTAACAGGTTCAATGTATTATACGAATTTTCTTTTTGGCTTCTTACTTGGTTTCTTCATTCTATGGGTCATGAACCGAAATGAAGTTGATCAGCGTTATTTTTACCGTGTCCCGAAAACGATTAGCTTTCTCTTTTTCTTCTTGTATCAAATGATTATAGCTAATCTACAGGTTGCTTACGACGTGATCACACCTAAGTATTTTTTTAAACCTGGAATTGTGAAATACAAGATGGATGCTAAGTCTGATTTTGAGATCAACTTACTTTCTACCTTTATCTCACTAACACCGGGAACATTAATTCTGGATATCAGCGAAGACAAAAAGATTTTATATATCCATGTCATGTACCTACATGATAAACAAAAATTCATGACAGAGTTGAAAAACAATGTTGAACGCAAACTTTTAGAAATTTTGAGATGAGCTTAACTGAATATTTAGATTATGTGATTCTGCCCATATTAATTTTGTCAACAGTAATTACATTTATACGTCTTTTCAAAGGACCGGATGTGGCCGATAGGGTTATTGCTCTAGATCTAATCATTACCACAGGTATTGGGATTATTACTGTCTATAGTATCACGACATCTCAAGAAATTTTTCTTGACGTGGCCATGATACTTGCCCTAATTGCCTTTTTAGGAACAATTGCCTTTGCCTATTATTTAGAAAAACAAGACTATAATGACTGATATTATTATTGCAGTGCTGAGTACCATCGGCGCCTTAGCGATTCTCTTCGCTTCCATTGGCATCCTTAGAATGCCTGACTTTTATTTACGCCTTTCTGTTACGGTTAAAGCTGCAACTCTAGGTGTTGGTTTGCTTTTGCTTTGTGCCGCAATTGTCTTTCCTGACGTCTCCGTCACAACAAAAACAATCGCAATCGCGTTCTTTCTAGTACTAACAGCTCCGGTTGCGGCGCATATGATTGGAAGGGTTGCCTATATAACGGGCATTAAATTGTGGAAAGGGACAATCACAGATGAATTAGAGGGTATGTATGATGAAGAGACACATGAATTAAAAAGTAATTCTGACGACTCTTCATCAACAGATGATATCACTAAAAAATAATACAAACTGGAGCAGGAACACGAAGTGGTTTTCCAGTCTCTTTTAGAAGTCCTGTTTTTTCATCCCTGCTAAAAGTGATAATTTCGTTACTCGTTTGATTGGCTACCAATAGGAATTTACCGTCAGGGCTAAAATTAAAATTGCGCGGTCCTTTTCCAGATGTACTCTGATTTGCTACTTTGGTCAATTTTCCGTCTTTAGCAATAGCGAAAATTCCAATGGTATTAGCATCACCTCTGTTTGATGCATACAGAAATTTTCCGTCCGGAGATACTTTGATATCAGCGGCACCATTTTTCCCTGTAAACCCATCAGGATTAATATTAACAGATTGATCAAATAACCAATCTTGTCCATCCCGTTTGTATACAGCAATGTCTGCTGTCATTTCGAGTACGACATACATATGCTTTTCTTTCTTATCAAAGGCAATATGTCGAGGACCACCACCTGCTGAAGAGAATACTTCCGCAGGATCTGTACCCAATTTAACATCCTTTGATTTTGGATCAATTAATTTATAAATCGAAATTTGATCTAGACCTAAATCTTGTACAAAAAGTTCATTTCCTTTTTTTGAGAAAAACGCAGAATGTACATGAGGGCCTTCTTGTCTAGCTTTGTCAACGCCTTTACCTTCATGTTGAACAAAATCTTTTAGATTACCGATAACACCATTGGGTTCTAATCCGTATAGTACAAAAGAGCCACCACTATAATTAGAAGCTGTGATCAGGTTTTTATAAGGACTCACCGAAACATGACAGGGCGCATCTCCTTTTGTAGGAACTGTATTTAAGATTGTAAATTTACCTTTGTTATAAGAATACGCAGTTAAACTTCCTTTATTATTTCCCTGCTCACTAACGGCATATAAAATATTATCCTTTCGAGCTAGAAAAGAGGGATCCACTAATGGAGTGGTCGATACTAGCGCTATTTCACCCGTTTTTACATTAAAATCAAATGCATAGATTCCTTTACTTTCGGTATTAGAGGTATAAGTACCTACAAACATGGAAATGTTTTGCGACCAACCAAAAAAAGGAAAACAGGTCAAAATAAAAAGTATAATTTTTTTCATGATTTCAAAATTAAAATTTTGTGGGAAAATGTAGTGTTAAATTTGGTTAAAACTACTTTTACTACCTTGTAAATACTTATTTTAGCTGTTCCAGAGCCGTTCAATATGTTAATATTCATAATAAGCATATAAACGGGATAAGACCTCGGAAATAATATTCAAATAAAATTAAGAATAATTAATATATTCTAATAATTTTGTGCAAGCTTTCAGAACTTTAAGTTTGAACAGTTATATTTTTAAAAAGCATTTAAATTACATTCCACGAATGAAACCATCATGGGCTTACAATAGCTTACAAACCGCGAGTAGTAACCAGCTCATGATAGCTTCATCACCATTAAAAGACATATTATTCTAATGAAAAAAAACTTATATACGTTGCTATTATTGGTATTTGTGACAGCACAAACAGTATTTGCTCAAAAACAAGTAATCGATCGAGTAGTTGCGACAGTAGGATCTGGTATTATTTTACAATCAGATGTTGATATGCAGTATGCACAATATCTTTCAGGAGGTAATAAACCAAATGCAGATTTCAAATGTGAAATGCTGCAACAGTTGTTAACACAGAAATTACTTTCTCAACAAGCGGTAATTGACTCCATCGAAGTGGGCGAAACTGAAGTTGATGATAACCTAAACAGCCGACTACGCTATATGTCTCAACAAGCAGGTGGTCAAGAAAGATTAGAAAAATTCTTAAACAGATCTCTGTTGCAATACAAAGAAGATATGCGTCCTAGTATATATGAGCAATTGAAAGCAAATAAAATGCGTCAGAATATTGTTCAAAAAGTGGACGTTACGCCTATTGAGGTAAAACGCTATTTTGAAGGACTAAATACCGATAGTCTACCTTATTTTAATACAGAAGTAGAAATTGGTGAAATTGTTATGTTCCCCAAACTAACTGTTGAAGAGAAAGCTGAGTTTAAAGCAAAAGCAGAGGGACTTCGCAAACAGGTTACAGATGGTTCTGATTTTGGTACAGTTGCACGTTTATATTCTGAAGATGGATCTGCTCCTTACGGTGGTGATTTAGGTTTTAATACACGTGATAACTGGGTTAAGGAATTTGCTGCAATGGCTTTTAAATTAAAAGCGGGTGATGTTTCTCCTGTTTTTGAAACAAAGTATGGCTTCCACTTTTTACAAGTATTAGAAAGACGTGGAGAAGAGGTGCATGTTAGGCATATTTTGATTAAATTTAAACCAACAGCTGCTAGTATTGAGCGTACCCAAGCAAAGATGGATAGCATCTACAACTTAGTGACAACAGGGAAATTGGATTTTTATCATGCAGCAACAACTAACTCTGACAGTGAAGAATCTAAATTCAATGGGGGAATGGTCCTTAACCAAGAAGGGGAAAGCCGTTCAACATTAATACCTGTAGATAAATTAGAAGCTTCTGTATTTCAAGCTATAGATCCATTAAAACCTGGAGAATATTCTAAACCGGCACAATTTACAGATCGTACAGGTGAAATTGGTCTACGATTCAATTATTTAAAATCACGTATTGCTCCTCATAAAGCAAACTTAGATGAGGATTTTGTAAAAATCAAAGAAGCTGCACGTCAAGATAAAGTAAACCGCAAATTGAATACCTGGTTTGAATCTAAGAGAGAGAACACATATATCAATATTGCCGATGACTTTAAAGACTGTAATGAACTTAAGTTGGATCTCTAAAAAATAGTTGATCGGATAAGATAAAATAGAAAGGGCTTCAA
>NZ_ASZT02000225.1:0-4858 GCF_001006065.1 Sphingobacterium sp. IITKGP-BTPF85 | reverse complement strand
TTCATTATGCTATATTTCTCTTCTAATACTGAAGGAATATATAAAACACAAAAATCTCAAATCAATACGGTAATAGGTGTGAATTAACAGTACATTATTGGTAATAATCGAAGGTACGTGAACACTTGGAGTTAAAAATTATAGATTCTGATATGCTTTGGGAGTTTGCCCGGTACGTGCTTTGAAAAATTTACCGAATGTGGATTGGTCGTAAAAATTAAGAGCATCGGATATCTGCTGTACAGATTGCTGTGAGTGTTGGAGCATAATCTTTGCTTCAACCAATAAAGCATCAGCAATCCAATCTTTAGTTCCTTTACCTGTAAGCTGTTTTAATACCGAAGCTAAATACTGGGGTGTGATATATAGCTTATCAGCGTAAATGATACATGGTGCTGATGGATGACATCTTTTTTCAATAATGTTAAAAAATTATGAAAAATAATATCCTGCCTGGTTAAATTACTTTGTTTTACCTGATGTTCATGATGATTTATCATCATGTTTTCGGCCTCGATTACATATTCCAGCAAGAGTGCATTAATAATATCTTTCTTGAAATGATGTATGGCCGGCATTCGCTGCTCTAGTCTTTCATGACAAGAAGCGAGTACATTAAATTCCTCCTCTGAAAGATGGATAACAGGATCTTTACGGATATTTAAAAAACTAGTTTTTAGCACATCGTTTTTGACCTGTTCATTGTCTCAAAATATGCCTGTTCTACAAAAATAAGTCGATATCGGGTATCTGGGCTACCTGATATGCTTTGATAGATATGCTCGGGTAGGATAAGAAGAAAATCTTGTTTGGATAAATGATGAATGCTATAATCGAGCTCAATACGCATAGTGCCTTGTTCAACGAGGACGAACATAAAAAAAGATGTTCTTATAGGAAACATGCGAGTAATATGCAAATCACGAATACCTACATCTGCTACCAGAATACTCTCTTCAAAATCGTAAATAGCTTCTTGATTGAAACGAAGAATATCTTTGAAATTTACTATCGATACATTTACCATAATCACATCATTATTACACTACAAATTAATAAAAACATTCGTTATTTACCAACAAATATTAAATGCATTTGTTCGTCTTGTCATACCGTGCTACAATTGTCTTAGGTAAAACACATTAGATTGTTATTCGAAAGGTTCCAGAGATCTGGAAAAGAGAAGATATAGTGAGAAGGCCCTCATTGGAGCTAATTCTTGAATACCATGACTGGGTAATAAAAATAGAAAGGTCTCCTAAATTAATGCAAGTGACCTTGTATAACTGACGTAGCGATATTGATTACATCACAGTCTTGTTGTTATAGAAATTTGACTGATGATCAGTTCATAGAATTGCCAAGAAACTAAAAGCTGTAATCACTATTGAATCCGACTTTATAAAATCCTAAATATTATCCAGATGTTAAACGCTTGTTATCGGGTAACACAGTTGAATTACTTTACTATAAAGCGAACTTACAGAATCCTTCCCTGCTTTGATCCAATATTGAACAGGATGAACACGAAAGAATGTTGAGCTACCGGTTATCTTGAAGCGTGTCCATCCTTATTCAATATCCAAAGACAAATAATAGAACTAAATATATCAGCTTTTACATACTATAAATTTTAGTTTTTATCTATTTTTATTTATACCTTCTGAATACCAATGATTTGTTAAATTTATACTATATTAGTTATATAATACTTCCATATAATATCACCTTAATGAGTTGGGATATTGTTTTATTCAATTCGAAACAGAAAATTAATGGAGCTTAAAGAAATTCAGGAGAATCTATTAATCTGTAATGACATCCAAATCATTGTCTATAATCTATAATAACATTTATTGTATATGAAATATCTCCTATTTTTCTGCACTCTTTTACTGTCATTAAATGTATTATCACAAGACAAAATCGCTAAACGGGATTACAATGAATTCCTTGAAACAAGAATATTTTCCTCTGAAAAGAACAGTATTAAAGATGATAATATAACTCATATCGATATAGGATATTCAAATGAAATAGCATTCTTCACTAAATTATTTACAAAAGAGACCACAATATTTGATAGAAAAAATGGAGATACTTCACAATCTTTTCTGCATATAGAAAATAACTATTATTTTGATCTAAATTTTGAGGGTGATAAATATATCTTAAATCAAAATTATCCGTGGCTTCATTTACCATCTATCAAGGACATACATCCTCAAAATCTACCTAAAAATGATGAGATAAATTACTTAAGTAAAATCTCCATTTATAGAGATAGCACTATATATTACTTTACTACACATAAAGACTTCTACGGACAGATAATGCCATTATGGGGTTATCCTGCAAAATATTTGGGCAGTATAGAGGCACGGGAACAGCAGATTGCAAAAGAATTAAGTGTAATCCAATCGGATGCTGTTAATGATTCTATTTGTGTGTTAGAAATAATCATTTTAAAAACTGGAAAGGTTACAGATGTAAAATCAATTGGAGGAAAAAACTCTGAGCTTAACGATATTGCTGAAAGGGCTGTTTTTCTGGACAGGAACAGAGATTTTGGCAAGTATAAACCTAAGTGGAGAGCAGCAATAATGTACAACAGCGGAAGGCCGATGGACACGAAATTAAAAATGTTTATTAAATTAAAAAAAGATGGCAGTGTACAAATTTTACTTCCAAAAACAATGCGAAACTACACAGGAAACTAACTTATCTAAATCCGTGAGTGTACAAGCAACTATGCTCTTTGATCTCTGCATTTTATTTGGACGGTACTGACCGCAAATAACTATTTACTGTATTTCACATATTGGAAAGGGAAATAAAAAAATCGATTTTATATTCTTTTTTTCGTTAAAATTATTTAACTTTATAGCCACCGATAACCTGAAATTATGAAATATTTATTGTGCCTTTTTTTTCTTTATTCTCTTTGTATTGTGCTACCGCACAAATTTCGCTAAACCAATCTGCTGAACCCGATCCGAACAGCTGGATAATAAAAGAACTAGCAAAGGCTAAAGTAAAAACAAATAAAGTAAGTTATAAGGATAATTTCTTCCAATATGATACCGTAAGACTAATTGGATTTATTGAAGGTTATAATCCTAAATCAGAATTTACCAGTGGCATAATATATAGTAGCAATCAGCTAACTAGGGAAGATTATCCAACAACCGTTCAGATCTTTCCTGATGGTCGTTTTGAAGCGAGCTACCCTGTGACACATCCTGAAATTTCCTATATAAAATATAGAAATGACAGGTTTACATTTTATATTGAACCTGGGCAAACGTTAGCTTTGCGATTCAAAGTTACTCAAGATCAAAACTTAGAATTAATAGGTTTTGAGGGGCCTCTTGCTGTCGAAAACCAGCAATTAAAAGATTTTGATTGGGGAAAGAATCCTCGAGCTTTCTATCAAAATCGGGAAAAGATATTGAAGGAACAACCTATTTCACAAACAAAAATGCAAATTATTTCTGCTTGGGATTCGGTGCAACATGAAGTAGACGTACGTTTTAGGAAATCCGGATTTTACCCAAATTAAAAATCTGATCCATACAGATATTGCACTTTATTATGCGACACAATTAATGGATCTCCAAATGTCCAAAAAAGTCTTTTTAGAGATGATCCTAAAAATTCTTTTCTTAAAGAACCTCTTCCGACCGATTATTTTGATTTTATGACTCGGTTAAACCTAAACGATTTTGCTTTGTTGGTACCAAATGAATTTTCAAGTTTTATCAATCTCTTCGAATTTTCACCACTTTTTCGTACGCAAGAATATTATAATGCCTTGAATCGTCAGTTTAAAGGCAACCTATACTTGGTGTTGGATTCGGCAAATAAAAAGTTTAATCCGACAATAGCCAATACCTTAGTTACAGAAGTTGCTAAATTGCGTACCTTGAAGTCTAAATTAGATTATGCTACAGACACCATAAAGATTACAAATTTGACAGATGATCTGTTAACAGTATTAACCAATAAAGATCTAAAAAATGAAGCGCTTAAATTGGCGGAGCGTGTAAAAATATCCAAAGACGGTTATTTATTACCTAATACTCCTGCTAGTGCTCTTTTTACCAAGATGACAGATAAGTATCGTGGCAAGGTCGTGGTTGTCGACTTTTGGGCACAATGGTGTGGACCGTGTCGCCAAGGTATAGAATCAATGAAGGAAAAACGGTTAAAACTCAAAGATAATCCGAATTTGGTATTTGTCTTCGTAACGGATAAGGTAGGTACACCAGATGTAGATTTTTATAAGAATTATATTGTTGAAAATGACATGTCTGAATCATATAGAGTATCTGCAGATGAGTATATGGCATTGCGCGAACTATTTAAGTTTAACGGTATCCCAAGGTATGTTTTGATGGACCCGGATGGTAGAATCAGAATGATGATTTCCCAATGCATAATTGGAAATCTGAACTCGCTAAAAATTATCCACAACTTTTTAATGATCAATTGATGGAGGCAATTTGATGCGCACTTCGGTTGCAGCTAGAAATAAAATCCGAAGATAAGTTAAGGAGTTTTTTTAGATCATAATTCTGATTCTTGAACACCTGCCTAGTCAATTTTCAGAAGTCAAGCGACGATGTTCTCTTTTTTTTAAAACTTCTAGAATGAGAAAAAAACAGCCAATCACCACATATTAATCGACCAATCTCCTCTTGAGTAGCTCCAACTCCCCTGCGATGACATCTGGCCATCTAGCAAAACCTTGTCTAATAATATCTTCACCATCAGCTATGGTAAATAACTGGGAGATGCTAAAGGCAGACTCTCGGATCCCTGCAATCTGTCTAAAAGTTAGCTGTGCTCTGCTTTT
>NZ_ASZT02000224.1:0-5159 GCF_001006065.1 Sphingobacterium sp. IITKGP-BTPF85 | reverse complement strand
AAAATCTTGATCCAGAATCACCTGTTGGAAATCAATGGTGGTCCCAAGGTGTAGATGTAGGTTCTAATGCTGCAACTAGAAGTTTCGGGTTTTCATTAAATGCTAATTTTTAATCGTAATTAATCATGAATAAATCATTTTATATCCTATTATTTTTAACGCTATCTACCCTTGGGTTTACAGGATGTAAATCACAATTGGAAGATGCGTTTAACAATCCCGATCAAACCACTGATGCTAGTATACCTGGCTTTTTTGCAGATTTGTTAAACAACGATAGAGTTCGCCCATCTTATTGGCATTACAGAACATTTATTTTATCCAATCAAACAATATACAGCCAAACATCGTCTTTTATACCGAACAATACGATGTACCAGCCAAATGACAGTTATTCCTATGGCTATTGGACAGATTTCTATGCTCCGGGCGTATTGGGTGTCTATCGGAAGATGGAAGCTGCGTATGCAGAATTAAGCCAAGAAAATCAAGCGAAAGAAGAAATTTTCCTTCAAGCAGGTAAAGTTGTCATGTACGATGAAGCATCAAAACTCATTGACAATTATGGTGATATTCCATTTTCAGAAGCTGGGAGTCTACCTTTAACAAGTATTGCAAAAAAAGCAAAATTCGATGATCAAAAAGAACTGTATTATTCTTTCATAGACGATCTGAAAGAAATTAACACTTATTTTAGCAAAGCGGCAACGACCGGTGATTTTTCTAAGTTTGATATTTTAAATGCCGGTAGTCTTAACAAATGGAGACGGTATACCAACTCTTTACGTTTACGCTTATTAATGCGAATTTCAAATGTAGACGAAAGTAAAGCTAAAACAGAAGTTTTAGAAATGTTGAATGATCCAGGCACATACCCGCTAGTTGACGGTTCTGCTAATGCAAACTACGTTCCTGGTAGTACAGATATTTTGCTTCAACCATTAACAACATACACAGGAACATTACGTGATGCATTAACAGAGGGCAATAATCAATATGCTACAGATTACATGCTAAATAAAACAATGAAACCTGCTGATGACCCACGTATCCCTGTATTTTATGATAAATTCGGTGTGAGAAAAGATGGTATATTTACCCCAAATAAGGAATATAATGCCATGCCTATAACCTTCACTGAAAATGACATATTAACAAATTACCAAAAATATGCAGTATTGGATTCAGCAACATTCTTTGATAACGCAAAACTTCCAGGTATAGTTGCAACAGCATCTGAGACAAACTTTGCTAAAGCTGAGGCTTTTTTAAGATGGGGAAATGACACAGATGCGAAAGTCGCTTATGATCTAGCCCTTAAGCAATCCGTTACTTTCTATTATTATCTTAATAATTTAAATACATCTGGCTTAAAAACAGAAACAAAGCCTACCGATGCCGTAATAACTAATTTCGTTGACAATTCAACAGCTAAATATAGTGGAAACTCAACGCAAAAATTAGAATTGATTTTAACTCAAAAATGGCTGCATTACGGATTCTTACAAGCACAACATGCATGGTCTGAATACAGAAGAACTGGCTATCCAAAAATTACGATATTAACAGCCGGAGCAGCGAATTATTCGACTCTTCCATTAAGATTTTTATATCCTACAGGAGAGATCTCTGTTAACTCCGAGAATTACGAAGCTGTTCGTTCAAAAGACACGCGTGATACCAAAATCTTTTGGGATGTAAATTAATTAAATCCACAATATACCGATTGAAAGCCGCCAAATGGCGGCTTTCTTTTTATCATTTTAACTATATTTATACATGCTAACATTAAAAATAATTATATCAACTGTGCTAATAGCAACAACAGCTACAGTAGCATTTGGTCAGGCCCATAATGTATCTTCTGGTTACCAAAAACCAACAGACCCATTAGTTATTGAAAACCTAGAACAGTGGCAGGACATGAAATTCGGACTTTTTATGCACTGGGGCACGTACAGTCAATGGGGTATCGTCGAAAGCTGGAGCTTATGTCCGGAAGATGAAGGTTGGACACAACGTAAACCAGAGCATGGAAAAAACTATTTTGATTATGTGAAAAATTACGAAAACTTACAAAAATCATTCAACCCAACACATTTCGATCCTAAAAATGGGCAGATGCGACAAAAGCTGCTGGTATGAAATATGTGGTATTTACAACAAAACACCATGATGGATTTGCCATGTTTGACACGAAAGAGTCTGACTACAAAGTTACCTCGCCCAATACACCATTTTCAAAGAATCCGAAAGCAAATATCACTAAAGAAATTTTCAACTCCTTCCGTAACGATGGTTTTAAAATAGGTGCTTATTTTTCGAAACCTGATTGGCATACCGATTTTTATTGGTGGAACTATTTCCCGCCTAAAGACCGTAACGTGAATTACGATCCGCAAAAACATCCTGAAAGATGGGAGAAGTTTAAAAACTATACCTACAACCAATTGAACGAGTTGACGTCTGAATATGGAAAAGTGGATATTTTATGGCTAGACGGCGGTTGGGTAAGACCGTTCAAAACCATTGACCAATCTGTTGACTGGCAACGAACCATTAAGGTAGAACAAGATATTGATATGGACCGTATCGGTAATATGGCACGTAAGAACCAACCCGGCATCATTGTCGTCGACCGTACTGTACCGGGTAAGTGGGAAAATTATGTCACACCGGAACAGGCCATCCCAGAACATACATTAGACATCCCGTGGGAGAGTTGCATCACCATGGGTAACTCTTTTAGTTATGTTCCTAATGATCAGTACAAGCCCACTAAAAAAATTGTAGAAACTTTGATCAAAATTATCGCACGAGGAGGCAATTATTTAATGAACATCGCGCCTGGACCAAATGGGGACTACGACCAAGCTGCGTATGACAGATTAAAAGAATTAGCTTCGTGGATACAGATCAACCAAGGCGCAATATATGCTACCCGTCCAGTCGCTCCCTATCACGAAGGAGATTATTACTATACCAGAAGTAAGGATAGCAAGACCGTCAATGTTTTCCATATTGTAGAAGGCGACAGCTATCAACAACCAACTGAGTTTACATTCAATGTTCCAGATAATTTCAAAATTAAAGACATGAGTATCTTAGGCCACAAAGGAAAATTGAAATGGACACAAAAGGAAAATAAAATTATTGTTAAGAATCCAAGCACAAAATTAAACTATGCTACCGTTATTCAATTAAAATCGAAATAAGGTTTTAACAATAAATAACTACATAAAACCTACTGCATCTGATCCTGCAGTAGGTTTTTTTTGCCCATCTTTCCGAATCCTGTTACAATTTTTCGAAACATATATCTCTTCTCAAAAAATAGTTTTAAAATAATAAAATCTCCCAAAAATTTTAAATTCCCCATTTTATTCCTTACAAAATATTGAAATCTTAATCAAAATATCTTAAAGAGATTAAAATGATATTAATTCCCGTTATTAAGAAAATTCACTTATTAAAAAAAGTAAAAAGTATTTGCATCTTAATAATATAACTGTAACTTTACTATTACGGAAAACCAATCCAATTATGAATAACCAGATTATAAAAGCAATATACTTTCAAAAACTGCAATCGATTGCGCAGTTGAGTAAGACATTTAATAAGAGTATTCCACTCATTACAAAGTCAGTAAATTCATTACTTGAAATGAATTTAATTGAAGGTAATGACCTTGCAGCATCTACTGGTGGAAGAAGAGCTATTCAATTTAAAATAAATAACAATTTAAACACTTATACTTTAGTTATAGCATTAGACCAATTCTACACTTCCATTTACATATTTGATCTAGAAAATAACGTGATTGCAGAAAATGTCGATAACTATAATCCCTTAAAAAATAGCACTAAAGCTTTAGAGACAATTATCAGTCTAACAGAAGCCATCATTGTTGAATCAAAAATTCCTGTTACCGATTTCTTAGGTATGGGCATTAGTATGCCTGGCTTCGTTGATACAGAGAAAGGTATTAATGATTCGTATGATAAACAATCGAAGCTATATCATATTAAAAAGCACATATCTGATCATTTTAACATACCAACCATCATTGAAAATGACTCCACCTGTATTGCTTTTTCAGAACAAAAATTTGGTGCTGCTAAAAATATAAAAAGTTCTTTAGTCATTAATCTCAACTGGGGTGTGGGTTTGGGTATGATCGTGAACGACCAAATATTCAAAGGATCAAGCGGTTACGCCGGCGAGTTCAGTCATATTCCACTCAGTGACAGTAACGAATTATGCTCCTGCGGAAAAAAAGGCTGTCTTGAAGTAGAAGCGTCTCTTACCGCGGCAGTAAAAAACGTGCAGACAGCAATTAATGCTGGAGAAAAATCAAGCTTAGAAGGTGATCAGCACAATAATCTGTTAGCTCAGGGTGATGCATTATTAGAAAGTGCGCTAAATGGCGATCAATTAGCTGTCGCCAATCTCGGAAAAATAGGTTATATGCTAGGAAAAGGAATAGCGACATTAATTCATATCCTCAATCCTGAAGCTATTATCATTAGTGGCAGAGGAGCTCGGGCAGGAACCATTTTAATGCCTCAGATCCAAACCGCAATCAACGAATTTTGTATTCCACGATTAGCACAGGCCACACAACTAAAAATATCTGATACCAATAAACAGGCACAGAGTCTAGGAACTTCAGCCTTTATTATAGACAATTTTATACAAACACTTTTTCACACAAACTAATCACACTTATAAACCATTCGTTATGAGTTATTTTTACAAAAAAAGTGCGGGATTGGCATTATGCACCTTATTTAGTGCATCCTCCCTTTTCGCACAGCAATCTATTACCGGGAGAGTAACAGATGCAAAAGGACCAGTCGCCGGTGTAACAGTTTCCGTAAAAGGAACAGCTCGCGGAACACAGACGGACACCAATGGTAGTTTTACAATTCAAGCCTCACAAGGCGAAACTTTACGTTTTTCCAATATTGGCTACAAGTCAACAGAAATTGTAGTTGGTTCAACTAAAACGGTTAATGCTACTTTAACAGAAGATGCTTCAGCACTGGATGAAGTTGTTGTAACCGCAATGGGTATAAAAAGAGCCCCTAAAGAGCTGGGACTATGCCAGTGAGTACAGTTGGAGCTGAAGAGCTTACCAAACAGGAAGTCCTAACTTG
>NZ_ASZT02000223.1:0-5212 GCF_001006065.1 Sphingobacterium sp. IITKGP-BTPF85 | reverse complement strand
GAGGCAGATCACCATATCATATTTTTCATCTTCGAGAATGATATCCTTGAAGATAGCTTTGGAATATATTGCGCAGGACGGTGTCTAAATGTTTTACCTGGATACCCTAAAATGAAGACGAAATCATTTTCATTAACACCTTTTGGGTTTACTTTTAAAAACTTCTTCGGTTGGTAAGGGACATTTTCTTTTGAATATTTTGCAGATGCCCCATCTTTACCAACATAAGCACGTAAGAATGAATAGTCTCCTGTATGTCTTGGCCAGATCCAGTTGTCGGTTTCACCTCCAAATTCTCCGATGTTTTGACGAGGAATATATACTAGGCGTACGTCTTCAATTGTTTTATATCGGAATAGTACATATGTCTTACCGATAAACATTTCAGAAACTTCAGCTTTGATCGTTGGATCCTGTTTTTGAGCCTGTTCTACCAGTTCTTGTTGCTTTTTCTTAATAATTGTTATTCTTTCGGATGGATCCGTGATATGTGCAACTGCCGCCAGAATTTTCTCAGAAACATCTTCGTAAGAGTCTGTAATACGTATAGTTAGTCCTCTTGCTTCAATTTCTTGTTCATGTGACTGTGCTACGAAACCATTTTTAAGATAGTTGTTGATGGGAGTACTCGCAAGCTGTACTGCTGAGAATGCACAGTGATGGTTCGTGATGATCAATCCACTTCCTGATACAAATGAACCCGTACATCCGCTTACTTGTACTAAAGCATCAACTAGTCCAACTTTTCCTGGATTATAGATATCCTTTTCATTTATTTTTAGTCCCGCATTTTTCAATCCCGCTTTATTCAATTCGCTAAGAGGAAACATTCCTTCGTCAGGAGATTTCGCATGGATAGTAGGGGCAGCTGTTGCTAAAAGTAGGAGTAAACTCCAGGATTTTGTATTCAGTAACTTCATGTTTGTTTATATATTATTAAATAGGATTGTTCTGTCCGATCGAAGCTCAAAGATAAAAAATATTAAGTACATATCTTTCGATCACGATTCGATCATTTGGTATGAAATATGTTTGTTACTTTTGTATAAATAAAATTGATAAGATGACGCTCATTCAATTAGAGTATATAGTCGCCGTTGATACATATAGAAACTTTGTAGCCGCTGCCGAAAAATGTTTTGTAACACAGCCCACATTAAGTATGCAAATCCAGAAACTGGAGGAGTCTATTGGAGTTAAAATTTTTGACCGAAGCCGTCAACCTGTAATTCCTACTGAAATTGGAGAAAAGATAATTGCACAAGCTCGTATTATTCTGATAGAAAGTAAAAAAGTTTTGGAGATTGTCCAAAATGAAAATGGTGAATTGGACGGAGAGTTACGTATAGGAGTGATTCCGACGATAGCCCCTTATTTGTTACCGACGGTTCTAACACGGTTTATGGATAAATACCCCAAAATGCAATTACAAATTTGGGAGTATACCACCGAAAGAATTGTTCACGAGTTGAAAGTAGGACTTTTGGACTGCGGGATCTTATCGACACCATTACATGAAGCAGGAATAATTGAAAAGCCACTTTTTTATGAAAACTTTGTGGCATATATTTCGGAAAACAGTCCGCTTTTCGGTAAAAAGATGTTGAGCTCTGATGATATCGGAGAGGATAAGCTTTGGTTATTGAATGAAGGTCACTGTATGCGTGGACAGGTATTAAACATATGCCATCATAAACATAATTATGATAGTTCTGGTCGTTTTGAATATAATACCGGGAGTGTAGAGACTTTAAAAAAGATGGTGGATATCAATTCGGGAATTACAATATTACCCGAATTATCTATTGTAGATTATAATGAAGATCAGCTAAACCGGATTCGTTATTTTAAAGCTCCGGAACCTGTCCGTGAAATAAGTCTTGTAACAACACAGAATTTTGTCAAAAAACAAGCTATTGAAGCGTTATCGCGTGAGATTATGGAAGCAATACCGGAGAAGTTTAAATCAAAGAAAAAGAAAGAGGTTCTAAGTTTTCAATAATATAAAATGAATAGTAAAACATTAAGAGGCAGGCTTAATAGAAAATTAGATGCGCTTAATCATTGGCGGATGCATAAAATTTCGAATCGAAACTTTATCATTATTTTAGCTTTTGTAGTCGGGATTATAGGTGGTATAGCTGCTTCTGTGTTAAAAGCATTAACGCACTTTATTGCTTCGACCTTACAGGATGATGTGGATTGGCATTATAAATATTCATTCTATTTATTCTTCCCATTATTAGGTATTCTTTTGAGTGTCTTGTATGTGCGTAAGGTGCTAAAGGCAAAACATCTTGAGCACGGTATAACACCGATTATTTATGCCATTTCCAGAAAATCGAGTCAGATTCCTGTTCACAATGTCTATTCGCAGATAGTCACCTCGGCTATAACCGTTGGGTTTGGAGGATCTTGTGGATTAGAGGCACCTATTGCGATGAGTGGATCTGCCATCGGATCTAATACGGGGCGATTTTTTGGCTTGCAATATAAAGAGGTGACGATGCTATTGGCTTGTGGGGCTGCAGCTGGTATCGCAGGCGCTTTTGACAGCCCTTTAGCTGGGATGGTGTTCGCCATCGAAATTTTATTACCGGAATTCTCTATTCCGGTGCTTATTCCGTTACTGATTTCGGCTGCAATGGCATCGGTAGTTGCACAATCATTGTATAGTGAACCCCTATTTCACACTTTTAGTACAGAGTGGGAGGTATCAGCACTATTTTTCTACTTATTGTTAGCTTTATTGGTTGGTGGATATTCTGTTTATTTTGCGAAAATCAGCAGTATTGTCAAGAATTGGTTTACTAATATTAAAAATCCTTACAATAAGGTGTGGGTTAGTGGCATATCATTGGGGTTGATGATCTTTATCTTCCCTGCTCTTTACGGAGAAGGATATATTGCGATTCAGCAAATATTGAATGGTCAATTTAATGCCATTGTTAAGAATAGTCTATTTGCAGATTATCAGGATATCGGGCTTGTAATATTAGCTTATTCGGTCTTAACTCTTTTTGCTAAATCATTTGCCGCTCTGTTTACCCTTAATGGTGGTGGAAACGGCGGTGTTTTTGGTCCTAGTCTGGTGATGGGCGGGCTATTGGGCTTTGCTTTTGCTTATGGAGTCAATCTGACAGGAATAACAGAATTGAATGTTCCTA
Source organism: Sphingobacterium sp. IITKGP-BTPF85 (assembly GCF_001006065.1). NCBI lineage: Bacteria > Pseudomonadati > Bacteroidota > Sphingobacteriia > Sphingobacteriales > Sphingobacteriaceae > Sphingobacterium > Sphingobacterium sp. IITKGP-BTPF85. Next base: position 2,045 of record NZ_ASZT02000223.1, on the reverse strand, counting down.
ACTTTGTAGTGGTCGGCATGGCCGGCGCCTTGAGTGGAATCATGCATGCACCATTGACAGGTGTTTTTCTAATCGCAGAAATCACTGGAGGGTACGGATTGATGGTACCGCTAATGCTTGTCACTTCCATTTCATATTTAATTAATAGATCGATACTGAAATACTCTATTTATACGAAAGTTTTAGCTGATTCAGGAGACTTGCTGTCTTACGAGGACAAGGATCGATCTGTATTGAGTATGATGAAGGTAAGGTATGTTTTAGAAACTAATTTTGTCATACTAAGACCTGAAGAAACTCCTAAAATGAGACAATCTGATATTATTCACAGTAAGCGTAATATTTTTCCTATTGTTACTGAAAAGGGCAAATTGCTAGGTATCTTATATAGCGAACGCTTATTTTCTATTTTGTTGGGTGAGGAGGAAGGTATCGACCAACCTTTTAGTAAGTTAGCGGAAACACCTACTGATCTTGTTAAAATACATGAAGAAGATATGGAGTCGGTCATGCTTAAGATGAAAAAAGATGATGTATGGATATTACCAGTGATTGATAAGGATGGGAATTACCTCGGCTTTGTATCAAAATCAAGTGTCTTTAATAAGTACAGGGCATTGCTGATGCGACAAGGACATTATTTGGAGTAACATGAAATATGGCTTTGAGATTAACCTCTCAAAGCCATAATTTTGATACATATTTGCCTATGATATCAAATTCCAGATTTACTTTTGTACCTACTTCTACATTTTTTAAGTTTGTGTGTTCAATTGTGTAGGGGATAATTGCGACAGAAATTGATCAATTTTAGAGTTAACTACAGTCAGGCTAATCCCGTTTACTGTAATAGATCCTTTTTCAACTGTGATATTCTGAAGCTTTGGATCATATTGAAATGTAAATACGAAACTTCCATCTTGATCTTGTTTGTTAATACATGTTGCTACCTGATCAACGTGACCTTGTACAATATGTCCGTCAAAACGCCCATTGGCCTGCGTACAACGTTCTATATTCATGACATCGCCAATCTTTAAATCTTGAAGATTTGTTTTTTGCAGTGTTTCATCAATTGCAGTCACTTGATGCAAATTTTCTTCAATTCCAACTACGGTTAAACAAACTCCGTTATGGGCTACACTTTGATCTATCTTTAATTCATTGGAAATCTGGCTCTCGATATACAAATGAATATTTGTATCTTCTTTGACAATATCTTTGACCTTTCCTAAGGTTTCTATAATTCCTGTAAACATGTGTTTTTCTGATTTTATACAAAGATAAAGATAATCTGAGGATATAAAAACACTTAGAATCATTCTAAATTGTAGTAAAATCACTACAATTTAATATTATTAAAAACAATAAGAATAAATAATTTGTTATAGTGTAATATATACACTATCTTTGTTGCATCATAATTTAGGTTTATAATTGGTTTTAAAGGTTTTCATTCTCCCCGTTTGAAAACCTTTATTTATTTATAGCGATATTATTTATCTTATAGGTTTTAATATTGTCATTTTTATAATTATATAGGTTTTATTTTGATTTCACTGTTTTTTATTCAAAAAACGTTATTGTGTTGGATTTACACCATATCAAATGGGGCATACTGATATCTTATTACTGGTTAAAAGAGTTGCAATAATGGTATTTTTAGCTTTATTTTTTATTGATAAATAATAAATAATGTATCGTTTTACACTATATTTCCTTATTATTTTTTCAGTGTTCAAATAATTATTTTGTAAGAATAATAAATATATTTTACCTTTGACGTAGGTTTAGGTTGATTACCTCTTTCAAGAGGTACTTTAAAGCCTGGGAAATCGCTCGATTCTCTCAGGCTTTTCTATTTTATAGCCATATTATCAATCATTTTTTTAAATTTGAAGATTAATCATTTATTCCATACTATGCGTATAATATATCTATTTCTATCTCTCTTTTTTTCCAATCACTTTATGCTCAGAAAGGCATTTTAGTTGAATATCAGCGTTCCAGTAATAATAAAGTTATGGAATCACAGGATCCGACTT
>NZ_ASZT02000222.1:0-5468 GCF_001006065.1 Sphingobacterium sp. IITKGP-BTPF85 | reverse complement strand
GGCATTATCCGCCACCAATAATGGTTTTGATTCAGCCTTTTGGTTATTATAAAGACCACCAGAACCCACTTGAGCACCATCTTTTACGCGAGATATGTCCCAGATCTGAACCTGTGGTGTACCACGAAGATAAATCCCAGCATCACCTTCTTTACCGTTTTTATCCAGTTTCCAGTCAACCAACATCTCAAAATCGCCATATTGTTTAACCGTAGCAATGTTATCTCCCTTACCGTTGAAGATCAATTCACCATTATTAGCAGCCCATCCCTGACGCATTTGCTCATCAGCTTTTACCTGCGCAGCAGCCAATTCCTTCTCAGTCATTTGACCTCTTTTAATCGGGTTTGCGACTAGACCTTTCCAGCCTGTCAGATCCTGTCCATTAAACAGGCTTACAAAACCTTCAGATTTAGGCATTTCTGCAAGGTGCTTAACAACAGCTTCTCTTAAGTATGCACTTTCGCTTCCGCTTAAATTGTTGATCACCTCATTCAAGATGTTGCGGACGTCAGAACCTATAAAAGATTTATTATCTAAAGCAATGTTCATTGCAGTGTTAACGGCAGTACCCTTCAGTTCCGGATCTTTCAAAAACTTACCTGAAAATACAACTGCCTGGTAGGTGCCCGTACTTTGTAGAGAACCTAAAACAGTTCTTTTTTGGTTGTTATTTTTAGCAACTGCAAAAGCATCTTTCAATAAAAGGGTCTTCTGATCGTTTGTTTCACTCGATCTATTGATATTCTTGATCAATCCAGCAAATACTTTTTCACTTAAACCACCTGATAAGTTTGTTCTTGACAACTGGATGAGCTCATTTAATGCTAAAGGAGTCGACCAGTCTGCGATCGCTAAAACAGCGGCATCACGAAGAGCAGGATTATCAGATTTCAAATAATTCGTAACCGCATTCAAAGACTCCTGATCGCCAAGTCTGGCAAAAATTGGAAAGAATTTGGTTGCACTAGGTGCTGCAGAACGGGAAATATTCGCGGCAAGTTTTTGGATATGTTGTTCTTTGTTAGGACTAGACTGGATCACATTTGCAATCGCAACCTCTAAATTCCTGCTTGAAGCCTCATCCGCTTTTGTCAATAAATTAACAAGTATTTCTAGATCTTTCTCCTGTGCAACATTTGGTAAAGCCTTGTTGATGGCTTTATTTACATCAGCATTGGTGCTATTCAAAGCCAATACAGCTTGCGAAGAATTAGCATTTGCCCTTGTGCTCAAAATGTCCAATAATTGGATTTTCTTAGCATCATCAACAGTTGCTAATGAATTGTTGATCACGTCCATTGTCTGTTCATTTTTTGAACTTAACAAAAGTGCTTTGATCGATTCATTCAGTTGCGCATCTGTAGACAAATTATCAATTAAAGCTTTCGAGTCAGCACCTTTAGAAAGGAGGTTGATCGCCGAGAGACCCGCTAATTTAGCATGTGCATCTGTAGACTTACCAACAATTTTTTCGATTGCTTTTAATTGAGTTATCGAACCGTTTTGAGCAATATAGTTCAATAATGATTCTTGCACAGCAGGGCTTGATTTCGCTGCTAGTCCTAATAGTTTTTTAGTATCATTTGCATCTCCGTATTTGTGCAATAGATTTAAAGCAACGTGACGGTAGACATTATTTTCGTTTTGAGCCGCCGCAAACAAGTTTTTCTTTTGTTTTTTAGCATCCAATCCTGTCAATAAAGTTAACGATCCTACTTGTGCATTGATTGCTTTCAATTTAGAAGCCTCAGCAAACAAAGTATTTAAATAAGCAATTGCTTCTTTATTTTTTTGTTCTCAATTAGAGATTCGGCATAGTCCAGACCTAAACCGATACCATTCAGGTTATCATAACTATAATTTGCAGTTTTAAGCTCTTTTTCAAAGATCGGAAGCGCTGCTGTTCCTCCAATTTTGCTCAAGGCAATCAAAGCAGTACGTTTGAAGCTATCCGATTTGAACTTATCGATCAAAGCGATGATAGCCGTCTCGGTATCTTGATTTTTAACATCTCCCAAAGCGGTCACGAGCGCAACTGCACATTTTTCATCTGTTACTTTCGCTAATCCTTGTGCTAATGCATCGCTTGATTCTTTCGTATTGATTGAGACCAATGTGCGTGCCGCACCATCAGCCAAGTACGGTGTATTTAAGTAAGTAGCTACTTACTCACAGCAGCATTCGTTGCACACTGACGTAAAAGACGCAATACAAAAGCTTTGTTGGTATCCTCTTTCACCGTACCCAATGCATCCAATAGACCTTGTACAAATACTTCTTTCTGTTTTTCTTTGCCTGGTTGGTTAACAAAGAAAGAATAGCTATTTGTGGCATACTCTACTTGCGCATTGTTTTGGCCCTGCGGTTTCAATTGATTTAGCATCGCCGCGATTTCACTTGATGTAAAGTTTTCCAACTCGTTCATCGCGTATAAAACTTAGCCTTTTCTTCGGCAGGTTGTTGCCCCAGTACATCAGCTATTTTAGTAGCAGTCGTTCTATTTTGGGGCTGTTGTGCATATGCTGCCACTTGAAGTATTAATAAGGCAGATATCGTATTAAAAACTTTTTTCATTTTAGATAGATTAGAAAATTACATTGACCAAGGGCCACGCATCGGTTGATAAACTAAACAGTTTGCTGCATCGTCATTGATAAACTCATCTTTTGTAGAATCAAATTTCAATGAGCGGTTTAAACGTAAGGCGATCAAGCCCATGTTGACCAATGTACATGAACGGTATCCGTTCTCTTCATTTAATGCAAATTTCTCGCGTGTACGTACCGATTCCAAGAAATCTGTAATCTGTGGTGCTGGCTCAGGAAATTGTGCCAGTTTTCTTTCCATATCCGGTATATCAGACACAAAGCCTTTATACAGCTTCCCTTTAGGTCCCTCTATATAAGCCATGCCTTCATCTTTACCTTCACCATCTAAAATAATCTGACAGCCATCAGCATATGTATAAACAATTCTTCTCCAGGTACCGACCGCATCACTATGTTGCTGCGGCGCATCAACTTCTACCGATACAGGACTTTCGCCATCTTTTCCTAAGAAATATTGAACAGGATCCAAATAATGTTGGCCCATATCACCAAGACCACCGCCATCATAATCCCAGTATCCTCTAAAAGTTGTGTGCACGCGATGCGTACTATAAGGTTTGAAAGGTGCAGGACCTAACCATAATTCATAATCCAATTCTGCTGGTACCGGTTCAACAGGAAGGTTTTCTTTCCCTACCCAGAAAAATTTCCAGTCAAAACCAGTATGCTTGCTGATCGTTACTTTCAACGGCCAACCCAACATACCTGTATCTACCAATTTTTTAATTTTTTTAACCGGAACATTCATTCCGTAGAAATTATCGGCAAAACGGAACCAGGTATTTAATCTAAACATATTACCATGTTGTGCGATCGCTTCTTTGACACGTTTTCCTTCACCGATAGTACGTGTCATCGGCTTTTCACACCAGATATCTTTTCCTGCACGCGCTGCTTCCAAAGACATCAAACCATGCCAATGCGGGGGAGTTGCAATATGCACGATATCTACTTCAGGGTTTTTAATTAAATCACGAAAATCATGATGTTCTTTAACTCCGCCACCTAAAGCCTGTTGCGCTAGAGCCAAATGTCTTGTGTCGACATCACATATCGCCACTGTTTTTGTTCCCGCGTATCCAAAATGACCACGCCCCATTGAACCTACGCCAATGATGCCCTTCGTTAAATGGTCACTTGGAGCCAAATATCCTTGTCCCCCTAATACGAATCTAGGGACAATTGAAAATGCCGCTGCTCCTGTGATGGATTTCTTTAAGAAATCTCTTCTGGAGCTATTTTTTTCTTTCATACTTATTTAATAAATGATAGTTTGGTTGTGTTAGATTTAATAATCTGTTAAAATACAACTTTTCACTAAAAAGCAGGCCAAAAAAAGCTTCGTCGGGTAACAAAGCTTTTACAATCAAAATAATACGGTATTCTAACCCTTAGAACGTCGGTCGTTCATATAATGTTCTCGTCGCTATTGACCTTCCTAAGGTCAATTCATCGACATATTCAAGCTCACCGCCGAAAGCAATACCACGTGCGATAGTGGTGACCTGGATATTAAATTCTTTGAGCTTACGATACAAATAAAATATCGTTGTATCTCCTTCCATCGTAGCACTTAATGCCAATATCACCTCCTTGACATCTTGCTTACGCATACGGTCGACCAAACCGTCAATCTTCAAGTCAGACGGTCCTACCCCATCCATTGGTGAAATAAGTCCCCCTAGTACATGGTAGATTCCTTGGTAAGAATTGGTATTTTCAATCGCCATTACATCACGCGTATCTTCCACGACACATATAATGGAATGATCCCGCTTTGGAGAGGTACAAATTTCACATTCATGATAGTCTGAAATATTAAAACAGATATGGCAATACTGAATTTCTTCTTTCAATTGATTAATAGTAGATGTAAATCGTGCAACTTCAGCATCCGATTGCTTTAACAGGTGTAAAACAAGTCGCAATGCAGTTTTTTGACCTACTCCAGGTAAACGTCCAAACTCGGATACAGCGTTTTCTAATAATTTAGAAGAAAAATTCATGGCACAAATTTAACAATATAATAGTTAAAGAAACTGTTCAAATTAAAAATATTCCTTATCTTGTATTCCCTTCAAATGAAAAGGAACAGTAATTTTTATAATAAGAGTATAGCATGGATATTACAAAAGACGACAAAATAAGAAGTGCCTTTGAAAACAAAACGTGGCAGGAGATAAAAGTAAAAGATTCGTGGCAAATATTTAAGATCATGTCCGAATTTGTAGATGGATTTGAAAAATTAGCTAAAATTGGTCCTTGTGTTTCCATTTTTGGATCTGCAAGAACTCCACAAGATCATAAATACTATCAAATGGCTGTCGATGTGGCAAGTTTATTAACTGCACGTGGCTATGGAATTATATCTGGAGGTGGCCCCGGTATCATGGAAGCTGCAAATAAGGGAGCTTATGAATCCGGCGGTAAATCAGTAGGATTAAATATAGAATTGCCGTTTGAACAATTTCACAACAGATATATTGACCGTGATAAACTTCTTGAATTTAACTATTTCTTTGTTAGAAAAGTCATGTTCATGAAGTATTCGCAGGGGTATATTGTTATGCCGGGCGGATTTGGAACAATGGATGAATTATTTGAAGCAATTACATTAATCCAGACAGGTAAAATCGCACGCTTCCCGATCGTGTTAGTGGGTTCCGAATATTGGTGTGGCCTTTTCGACTGGATCAAGAACACAATGCTAGGTGAACGCTACATCAGCGAAGAAGATCTAAAACTCTACCGCATCGTTGATACGGCGGAAGAAGCCGCAGATCATATTTTCAGATTCTACGACAAGTATTTATTAAAACCAAACTTTTAATAATAACCGGTATCGATATACAACGG
>NZ_ASZT02000221.1:0-5482 GCF_001006065.1 Sphingobacterium sp. IITKGP-BTPF85 | reverse complement strand
TGCACCGTCCTTTTCCTGGTGTAGGGACGGGAGAGGTACGGTGCACACACGGCGCAACGACGGCCGACGGTAAAACAAGGTCCGAAGCAGGTTAAAAGCAGGTATAAAGCTGGTGCCTGTTAGATAGTGCTTCGATTTGCTGTTTATCACATCCAGTAAATTCCTACTAACTTTCTTTTCCCTTTTTTCACCCCTTTTTCTACTTCCACTTGACTTTTGCTCGACCGTGCTTCGACTTTTCATGCACTGTTGTCGATGAAATCCCGATGCCGACTCGAAGCCCAGTCGCAGAAACTTAGAAGTTGGTGTTAATTTGGTCAGAGAAAAATCAGAATTTAATCTTTTTGATATTTTTTCTTCGACATCTGGTCGACAACGAGAGTCATCCCGTAGGTTTGTCGCACCTTCACATAAGGCATATTGACTGACAAAATCAATATTAATTGCATGTGCAATGTTGTTTTCAAGCACTTTTTTAGTAACAGAATATTTAAGGAATACCCCTTGTTTACTGCACTTTTTTTAATCGTATAAATGGATTGGATAATACCCTTCAAATAGGCATATACCCTCCCATCCTTATGAAAATTATTCATTTTTAAGGTTTATAATCTTGGTATTTACCTGAAGCGCAATAGATATCCAGACAGCTTCCAAATGAAACTAATCAGGAGCTCATTGCGCCCAGGCTATAAATAAATGATGGAATCGAAAAGCGTTAAATGGTTATCATAAAGGTAATATACTGGTCTACGGTACGCTTTCATCGATTTGAAGACATCATAATGTCTTGTAATCGCATAAAGTTTAAGGGGGATTTTTTTGGTTACTCCAAATAGTTTTATTAACTCCATATTTTAATTAATTCAAAAAGAAGTGAATACCAAAGAAGCAGAAAATTGCAATATTTTTCCACAACTTAATAGGTAGATTAGACTGCTTATCTAAAATTTAATAACTAATTCCAGTTTGAAAGAGAAAAAATATAGCTATACGGGAGGTGGTTCAATATTTCTAAGTTTTTTCAATTTGAAAATCTCAGAAATATCTAAAAATAAGAAAAGGTACCTCCCTTGCTCAATGGTTGAGCGTGAGAAACTACGCGACCCTAAATTAAGGGAGGACCTCTCTATATGTGTAATGAATTTATTTACGTTTATATGTTTCATTCTGTATGGTTTTTGGTTTCTCACGCCTTTACCAACGAATGAATATCCAAATATAGCAAGTACTTTTAATTATTCCAAATTTGGAATAATAAATAAATGTTTTAAAATGTCTCTTTGTCTATGGCCGAACAATATATAGATAAAGAGAATCTAGAATTGGTCAGAGATAGACTCTGGTCGATATCTAAAGACAAAGGAATCACTTTAGAGGATATTGAAGATAGAACAGGATTCAGCTACAGTCAAGTCTATCGTATAGTTAGAGGAGAAAATAACATGTCAATAAGTGGCCTTATTGCAGTATGTAAGGCTTTAGAAGTACAACCCTCAGATGTTTTTAACTTCAGCGTAGAAATGCCAAAACATTTGCCACTAAGAAAAGACCGCAAATAATCTTATTCATATTAGAGATTGGAAATTCTCAATTCGCAAAGTTTAATAACAACTCGTTCTAATAGCTCAACCTTGTTAATCAATTTTTTGAAATCGTCAGGAGAAATATAATAGTCGTCTTGATAACGCGCGTCTAAGTAGCTTTATTTAAGATATCAAACAGCCTATTTTCCTCCCCATCTTCCAAAGGATATTTAAACACATGATTTAAATCTTCTGATATATGTTTAGCATATTTCCGATATGCTTTTAATCTGTGAGTCTTCGGTTTATACCCAGTATACACTAAAAGAATTCCTCCGTAAAATTTTTCCGCAGACTGATTTAAGTTAAAAATTAACTCGTTCAAAGGTAGTTTCTTTCTTAGAACTCCTCACTAATTACTTTAGTTAACGTTAAAAACCTAGATCCACTCTTAACCCATTTATCATAATATTGAATTGCAAGAGATTTAATCTGCTCTTTGGTCAAAGACTTAGATTCAGAAAAAATAAATTCCCCTGTATCAAACAAAACAATCCCTTCCTTGATGATATCACGAAAGAAGTACTGTCCCATTTCGAGTCCCTTATTTACATAATTGAAACTATGAACTATAGGGCTCACATCATTTTTATATTTTAAAGTCTTATTCTCAATTTTACTAGCGATTTCGTTTTCCTTTTCTCTATCACCTTCAGGAAGTACAACCAAGATATCATAATCACTTATATAAGAATAGGTGGCTCCCCGTTCCTCATATTCATCCTCAACCCACTTGTCCGAAGTATGGCTACCAAACAAAATAACCATAGCTGGATCAGAAATATTGCAAATAATATCTACAATTTCGGCTAATTGTTCCTGCTTGTTTTGTGGTAAATGGGATAATTTATTCATAATATAAAGATACAAATAAGTAAGATGAAAGCGCTATCAACAAGTTATTTTGAATATATAATTACAGCAACAGAGTAGAAAATACACATCTAAATTTTGAGTTTTTATCTCATCATCAAAGATCTTTTCAACCAGAACATCAATAATTTTAAAATAGTATTATTCAAATTTATAACGGTCAAGATATACTTTTTATATTTCAGATAATAATAAAATCAGGCTAAAAAAGTATAATATTGGGGTAAAAAACTTTTATTTTTTTTTAATAAGTATTTCAATCTTTGTGTTTTTTTTATATTTGTAAAGCCTATTCTTAACAATAGAAAAGAATTTCATAAAGATTTTATTTTTTAGTCATAATTCTCTTTTAGGATATTCTTCTTATTGTTAAGTACTAATCAAACATTATTACGCATTTTAATTCTATTAATTTGAGAATTAATAATCTTGTTAATTTATGTCAACGATAATTTAACAATTCAAACTAACTAACATAAAAACAATAAACTAACCAAAGAAAAAATTACCAGAATAATGCCAACTAACTAAACAATTTTATTTTACCTATTTTTTTATGCATGTATTTTTTAAAAAAAACACTGGAATTGCGTTATGCACGCTATTTAGTGCAACCTCCTTGTTTGCCCAGCAAACCATCAAGGGCACAATTTCTAATGAAAAGGGACCTATAGCGGGGGTAACAGTTACCGTTATCGGCTCAAATCGGGCTGCACAAACTTCACATGATGGAACATTTTCCATCTCTGCTAATCAGGGAGATAAGCTTCGTATTTCGATGATCGGATATCAAAGTGAAGAAATTACTATCAGTAGTAATAAGAGTCTGACCGTGAGCTTAAAAGAAACTGCTGCATCCTTAGATGAAGTTGTGGTTACAGGTCTAGGCGAGTCGCGTGAGAAACGACAATTGGGTTATGCCATGACACAAATTAGTGGTGACGAAATCCGTAGAACAAACGCAATAAATCCAATTGCTGCATTGCAAGGAATGGTTCCAGGATTGCAAGTCAATGTCGGAACAGGAGGACCACAGTCTACTCCTAGATTTCAGATCAGGGGAGCGGGATCATTAAACCAATATGGCAATACCCCATTGGTTGTTGTTGATGGAATTATTATGGATGAAGAAGTTGTACTTCCTAATCGGGGGGGAGACCAGGATTTTGGGAATGTTCTTAAGAATATCAGTCCAGACGATATAGCAACAATTTCAGTTCTAAATGGAGGTTCTGTAACAGCATTGTACGGAAGCCGTGCGGCCGGCGGGGTTATTCTGATTACAACAAAAAAAGGATATTCACAAAAAGGTTTTGGTATTGGCTTTACACACACGCAGGGCTTTGATAAACCATATGCTACTGCTGATATGCAAGATAAATATGGTCCCGGCTCTAATCCAAATGCTGTATATGTAGCAGGAACAGATGGTTATGAACAGATTCCAACAACAAATTATGGCTATAGTTTCGGTCCAAAATTTGATGGTAGAACGGTAAAAGATGTAGATGGAAGACTCGTTCCTTTTCAAACGAACAATAATCCATTAGATCTATTCCGTACAGGAAGATACAATAATTCCAACCTATCACTTCAAGGTGGAAATGAACAAACAACGTTCAGGATGTCATATTCCAATACCAATTCTACAGGAGTGGCGCCCAATAACAAGCTCACGAGAAATAATTTTAATTTAAGAGCTACCCATCGTATGGGTAAATCGATTATTCTCGATGCAGGTGCTACTTATGTCAATAGTCAAAGTTTCAATCCACAATATGGGGGTGAACGTTGGAATATGGGCAATAATGTAATGTACGGTTTATCATATGGTATGCCACGTTCTTATGACCTTAATTATTGGAAAGATAATTATAAAGATGCTATAAATGGAGGTGTCACCCAAGATGATCCTACTGGTAAAGCAAGTCTATTGTTTACGCTTTATGAACAAAAACAACAACAAATCGAAGATAATTTTAGAGGAACATTTAATGCTCGTATTAATTTTACAGATTGGTTGATGTGGGAGAATAATTTCACTGCGAATCTTTTTAGTACTAACCGTCAAATGAAAAATCGAGGTCAGGAAGAAGGTTTCAACGGAGGTTCTTATAATAACAGGAGTTCACGGGTTCTACAGACTCGGTATCGCTCAAATTTAAATTTCACAAAAAAACAGAAGATTTTGAACTCACACTACAAGCGGGTGGAGAGGTCAATCATTCCTTACGCAATGGTATGTACGGAAGAACTGATGGGATGCTTATCGCCGATGTATTTCGCCTATCAAATTCTAAACTTCCGGCTATTGTGAATGAAGATAAACCGAATCAATCGCGTATTGTATCAGGTTTTTTCCAAACAGCTGTAACATATAAAAACTGGCTGACGCTCAACCTATACGGTCGGAATGACTGGGATTCAAGTCTAGTATATCCCGATGGATCAGGTAATTTTTCTTATTTTTATCCAGGGGCCGATTTGTCTTGGGTATTGTCGGATGCGCTAAAACTTCCTGAAAATATATTTAGCTTTGCTAAATTAAGAATGTCCTACAATAAAGTCGGCAGAGGAACGTCCACTTATAGAGCAATGACAGGATATTATACTGCAAATACTCCTTATGGTGGTATTCCGAATTATGGTTTCGACTCAAAAACATTAGGAAACCGGAATCTAAAACCAGAGAGTAGTGATACCTATGAGATCGGAACTGAACTTAAAATGTTGAAAAATAGACTAGGTTTTGATTTTACGTATTATACTAAAAATACGATCGATCAGATCACTTCAGTGCCAATTTCTCAAGAAAGTGGCGTCACTGCAGCTTTGGTGAATGGAGGACATATTAGAAGTAGAGGAATTGAAGCTCGGCTTTACGGAACTCCTGTTAAAACACAAAATTTTTCTTGGGATGTAAATTTTAATTATTCTAGAGATCGCAATAAAATCATCAGTCTTCCATTTGGCGCTGGGGTTCAAGAACTTGATGCAGATGATGGTATCCGCTCTATAGCAAA
>NZ_ASZT02000220.1:0-5628 GCF_001006065.1 Sphingobacterium sp. IITKGP-BTPF85 | reverse complement strand
ATGAATAGTTGGTTTGCAACAGAATCTGGCTTGTTTGATTTATCAACTCGCCACTAAAGTTTCTCATTTACGTAAGGAGAATCATAATAAATGGGGTATTTCCGACGATGCAATTTACAACATATTACAAGACAAAGATCAGGGCATCTGGTTAGGTACTTATTTTGGTGGACTAAATTACTATCATGCACATAACAGCATCATCGAAAAAATTTTACCGGGCGACCAACCAACAAACCTACAAGGATCGGTTGTCAGGGCCATTAAAAAAGACAAAGAAGGTAATATTTGGATGGGTACCGAGAACGGCGGAATATCAAAATGGAACCTCTCAACCAATAAGATCCAAAGTTTTACGAGTCAAAATAGCTCATTAGCTAATAATAATATTCATGGATTACTAGCCATTAAAGACAAATTACTAGTCGGTGCTTTTGTAAATGGACTCGATATATTCGATTTAAAACGCTTACAGGTGACACAACATTTGGATAGAAATAGTTATCATAATTCAGAACTTGAAAGTAATTTCATATTCCACCTCTATCAAACAAAAAAAGGTGATATTTTAGCCGCTTCTACACGAGGATTGTACCGCTTTAATTTGGACACCAAACAATTTTTCTTAATAAAAAATGTACCGGCTTATATTTTTTACACCTGTATATTAGAGGACTTCCGGGGTAATTTGTGGATAGGTACTTGGCGTGATGGTTTAATTTGTTACAATCCAGAGACTAATTATTTTAAACATTATAAGCAGCAGACACATGATCAACATGCGCTACCCAATAATCGAATTAACAGTTTATTTGAAGATTCAAAAAAAGATTGTGGATTGCAACTGAGGGAGGAATGGTAAAAAAAGAATTTGAAAATAACAGCTTTAGCTCTATAAGTATAAAAGACGGAATGCCCAGCAACGTTATTCTCTCTTTTTTAGAAGACAAAGAAAATAATATCTGGGTGGCTACTTCCAAAGGTCTTGTTAGGTATAACCCCGTCAACCACAAAATACGGACATTCAATATGGAATCGGGTTTACCAACATTACAGTTCAATTACAACTCTTCCTTTGATGATAACAACAATAATTTCTACTTTGGGACTATCAATGGTTTGATCCGATTTAAGCCCGAACAATTAAATCAAATCAAATACAATGCAAAAACACCTATTTTTATTACAGATTTAACTGTCAATAATCGAGAAGTAAGTCAAACTGATGAATCAACCATTCTCAAAAAATCAATTCTCTTTACCGAAAGTATTAAACTTAAGCACGATGAATCCTCATTTAGCTTAGATTTTGCAGCATTACATTATCAAGCTCCTCATTCTGTACGCTATAGTTATAAAATGTTAGGAATAGATGAAAAATGGAACCCTATCAATGGTATCCCCCGCGCATACTTTACCAAACTGGCGCCAGGAAATTACACATTCATAATTAAAGCTGAAGATCCAAATGGCACTGCGATTCCACAAATCAAGACCTTGAAAATAGAAGTATTACCGCCAATATGGGCAAGTCTTCCTGCATATCTTATCTATGGATTTATTATTATCGGGCTTATCGCATTTATAATTCATCATTTAATGAAGCAATAAAACAGCGGAATCGTCAACATATCTTAACAATCCAAAACTTAAGAGATCAAGATTTATACCGTTCAAAAATCAATTTTTATACTGATGTTGCTCATGAAATCCGAACTCCGTTAACATTAATAAAGGCCCCTTTAGAAAATTGATGGAAAGAGTCGAACGCAGTCCGGCAGTAGATAAATTACTGCTAACGATGGAAAACAATACCAATAAACTTATTGAATTAAGCAATCAATTACTGGATTTCAGAAAGGTAGAGGCCGAAGGGTTTAAATTAAACTTTGCTCCGCATAACATAAGCCATATTTTACAAGAAATTATCAATAATTTTGCCATAACCTTAATTGCTCAAAATCGTGTTTTAACACTAGATATCAGTCAGGGTATTATCGCTTTAATTGATCTGGACGCTTTCGAAAAAATCTGTTATAATCTGCTTAATAATGCATTAAAATATGCTGATCATCGAATAGAAATAACATTAAAAACCGATGAAAATACAAAAACATGTGTATTGATCATAAAGAACGACGGGGCACTAATTCCGCCAGCGGAACAGCAAAATATTTTTGAACCTTTCAATCGCTTAAAAAGAAGCAAAAGTATTTCAGGTAGTGGATTAGGTTTATCCCTAACTAGATCATTGACCTTAAAACATCAAGGGACATTAATATATGAAGTAGACGAATCCTCCTTCAACGTATTTAAACTCATACTTCCTCTAAATCAAAGCCCACTATCATCATGAAAAATGCAAAAGCCAATATCCTCTTAATCGACGATCATCAAGAATTACTTGAATTTATTGCAGATGATCTCTGTGAAGAATATCATGTTCAAACCTGCAACAATGGTCTAGAAGCATTGAAATTGATGGAATCGGATAATTTTGATTTAATTATTAGCGATGTCATGATGCCGGAAATGGATGGCTACGAATTGTGCCAACATATTAAAGAAAATATGGCATCCTCCCATATTCCGGTAATTTTACTTACGGCGAAAAATAGTATTGAATCTAAAATCCAAGGCTTAGAATTTGGCGCTGATGCTTATATTGAAAAACCATTTTCACCGGCATTTTTAAGAGCGCAAATTGCCAGTCTTCTAAAAAACAGATTAAAAGTAAAAGCTTTTTTTGTTAGTAACCCTTTATCACAGATACAGAGCATCGGCCAAAATCAAAGCGATCAAGAATTTCTTCAAAAAGTGGATGAAATTATTCAGAATCATTTAGATGATCCGAAATTCAATGTTGACCGTATGGCCGATATTTTGTGTATGAGCCGACCAACACTTTATCGAAAAATTAATGTTGTTTCGAGCCTATCTCCTAATGAATTAATTAATTTGACCCGGCTGCGAAAAGCCGCAGAATTACTAGCACAACGAAAATTCAAAATCTATGAAATATCCAACTTACTAGGCTATAGCTCGGCCACGCATTTTTCACGGAACTTTCAAAAACAATTTGGAGTAAGCCCTTCTGAATTTTTAGAACAACAAAAACTACACTCCTAAAATAACTAAAAGACCCCATGCTAAATACATGAGGTCTTTAAAATCAATCTTTATTTTTTGGCTAAAATCACAACTTGCTATTTAGGTTTATTTCGATTTGTCTAATTCGTATTGCGATAAAATAGCATATTGCGCAGCATATGTAAACATGAACATACCTTCCAGATTATTTTTATTTTGATCGGTGTCCCATCCCTTTAATAAATCTGTTGGTAAAAACCCATCCTTCAAGAAGTGTTCATATCCATAATCAAGATTCTTTTGAAAAGACTCCATGTAACTTCCTGCTTTTCTATAATTAGGATAAATATTAAAAAATCCCCGGAGTAGGATACCGTTAAACCAATTGTTGAATCCTGAGGATTCGTACGTATAATATGCCGGAATTTGTTTTCCCAGTTTTGCAAAATACTCGAAACTAGCATGAGATAATGACTGTGCATCTTCCCTATATTTTTTTGATTTTGTTACACGATACAGATCTGCAGCTCCAGAAATCATCGTTCCGCTATTATAGGAAAATGAAGGACCTACGGCAGTTTTCAAGAGTGTATTTGCACGGTATCTCCTTCCATTTACATTCTCATATGCGATAGTACAATCCGGAAAGCAATCTCCCATCATATCTGTATAAACACCTTGATTGTTTAAAAGGTAACGTTTTTGCCAATCGTAGACTTTTTTTGCAAAACTTAGATAATAATCACCTTTATTTAACATTTTAGAACGACGTGTTTTTTTGTCTTTTGGATCGACATAGCGATGCTCGATCTGATCAGATTTATGCTTATAGATTTCGTGCAGCCATACCAAGGGGCTAACCATTGGACCGTTGCTACAAGCATGCTTGGTCACATAACCTGGGCCCCAGGGAATACCGCCATGCTCTTTATTTTTGTCATCTAGTGTACTATCCCAACCGTCAAGAACATAGGCCGTCAAATACTCAGCCTTTTCTAAAAAGACTTGATCATTCGTTAGGTGATAGGCGTCTAATAATTCACGGACAAGCCACATTTGATCATCGTAAACATTCAGTATCCCAGTAACATTCGCTTTCCCCTTTTCTCGAACACGGTCTACCGCATAGACTGCCCACTCTTTTTCTTGTGTAAATGACGTCAACTTAAAAGTGCCTAGATAATAATCAGCATTATCAAATAGTTTTTTCAACAAATCGACATAACGCTTGTAATGTTGATTAAACAATAATACATTGCCATTTTCCTTTTGAAGTTTAAGACTTGTTAAAATTGCATTAACAGCTTCTATCGAAGCTGTATACATCCAAACACTCCCCCTTTCAGAAGATAGTTCTTTGGTATCCGGGTTGTAAAATCTAGCCATGGTCATCTCATCACCTGAAAAATAGGTAGCATTGGATTTATCAACAAGCTGAATAGAACGCACTAAATTTTGCATTTGAAGATCTGACACATTATTACCATCCGCCATTTCGAATCGTGGCATGGGTAGGCATTAAAAAACAAAACTGTACAAACAGTAATAGTGGCATAGCATGAATAAAAATGCTTTGTAGCTTTCTTAAAAATTTCATAAGAAGAATCTGGTTTATAATTAGTCAGAATTTTGCCCATGATTAGAGCATTAAATTCTGGAACAAGATAAGTGGAGTCGATTAATTTTAGGGTTAAAAAGGGGTTAATAGGCAAAATAAAACAATAACCCGGTTTTATTTTAATACTATTGCGTGTTAAAAATCAGAAAACATGTAACAACGTCTTTATTTCATTTGATTAATTTTTTGTATACTTTTAAGGTATTAAGATGTTGAAAAATTAGTTACTAACCATTAAATCATCTACGAAGGTTTATACGCTCGCCTTTTAAAGGGAATGATGCGTCCATACTTCTGGATTTAAGTTTTTGATTGCCCTGTATGAAATTCTATTATATATATTTTGCTATTTACTTATTCCTGCCGACGCTATCCTTTTCACAAGGACTTAAATTTAACGGAGGTCATCACGCAATCGATAAACGTACTTCTTATGAAGTTTTTGGAGAAAACACAATTTCATTTGAAGGACTATTTGATATTGACTTTCAACTTGCAATCTATGGCACCAACTCACTGGGGAATATCCTTAGAGTTCAAAACAAGGAAAATAATACCATCTATAACCTGTTTTATGACGAAGAAAAAGATCAGTGCATCTTCAGACTAAATGAAGAAGGAAAAAGTAGTTTGATCATAGCCAAGATAGATCGTCGGTTATTAGACAACAACAGCTGGTTTCCGGTTAAATTAACCTTTAATCTAACACAAGGAATTTTTAAACTTAAAATAAAAAACAAAGTTTTCGCATCCAAAAAAATTAAGCTCCCTAACCCCTATTTTCCAATCATTACTTTCGGAAAAAGTGATTACCTGATCGATGTCCCAAATATGGGAATTAAAAACCTATCCATTGGAAATAAAAACACCAAATATGTGTTCCCCTTGAGGGAAAATGAAGGTAATATCGTTCATGATTT
>NZ_ASZT02000219.1:0-5712 GCF_001006065.1 Sphingobacterium sp. IITKGP-BTPF85 | reverse complement strand
GCTTCGCTTTTAACAAAGTTAATAATTTCTAAATAGATAAACCCCAAACCCTCGTAAAAAATTTGTCCTGAATCTCTATTACACAGGCAGGTATCGTGAAAATAGGTTTTATGATCACCTCCCGGCATATGAAAACCGTCCATCAGGACAATGGTATAAACCTCGGGAATGGCATACCCCCAGGCTTTACGGTTTCCTTTGGGTGCTGTGTCTGAAATGACCTTGCTGGCATAATACAGCATACGTTACTTCAGGTTGATCTGTGTACTCGTCTGCATCTCGATGATGATCTCTTCTCCTGTACTGGTTTGGACTACAAGATCAAAGATAACTTTACCGATCTCTTCAGTTGCTCCGATACGCTCAGTATCCCGTTAAGTAAGATCGGTGATGGTCTTTCGACCACGAAAGATGATGTTTAGAAAGTTGATCAGGTTGACTTTGTCTCCAAATAACCGCTTGAATCCTTCATCGGTGGTTGGATCAATAAATACGGGTTCTGCATGTGCTAACATAATTTTAGGATTTACTTAAATAATCTATTACATAAATCAAATATGATAAAAACTAAAAATATTAGCCGGTTATTAAACGTTTGTAATCGTTTGCTGTCGGCTAGCACAAATTGGATCAATATTTCGAGATACAATAGAAAAAAGAAAAACCGCGTCTCGCGATGCGGCTCTGACTAAACATATGCATTCTAACTTAACTTACTTATACGTGTTGATGGATTGGGATACTTTCTAGTTGCCTCCATCATTGACCAATGTGATTAAATCGGTCTTGATAAATCCTTCAAATTGTTGTGTTACTTTTGCTACCATATAGTCACTTGACTGCTCAACAATGGTAGTGCTTGTTTTACAGTTCAACTACTCTCCTTTTTGCTTTTTCAAGAAGGAAATTACTTCTGAACGGCAGTTGGTCTTTTCCGAACAAGATAAAAATAGAAAAGTTTGCTTCCATCCATATCACCGAATAAGAATGAGGAGGCAGCTTCCTGCTTTCTAGATCGTAATTTCTTTTCAATATTATTTAATTCTGATATTATTTTATCCACAACATCTTAATTTTGGGGACTAGATAATAGATCACTGCACATAAACTTATAAATCCAATGAATGATACCAGAATGTATGATTTCAAAAAGAGAACTCCTTCTCCATATGCATCTTGCATAATTAGAAATGGATAACAATACACATTTAAATAACTATATTTCCAATCCGTCAGGAAAAAAGAAAAAAACAATAACATCAAAAATGGTAAAACCGTAATTAAAAAATTATTAAAAAAGATGTTAATTAATATTTGGATACTTAAAATGAAGAAATTGACAATTATAGAGGCTATTGCGAAGAATATGATAAACGTTGGTTTATAAAGTATAAATTCGGGAATATCATAGATTGCTCCAAAAGTGTATCCAATAATCAATAATAGTGCAGTTGATGTGGCAATGCAGAAAAAAAGGAAAAAACAAAGTATCAATTGTTTAGATAAATAGAAATTTCTAATTTTTAAAGGTAGAATGATATGACTTCTAAAACCATGGTACCGATGTTCGGAATCAAATATTACGAATGGTAATACGATCGCGTACAGAGAAAATAAAAATGACAACATCACAATGGAATCTTTACAAAGAATAACCCAAACATCATAGCCACTTTCACTTACTTTCAAAAGACCTTCTTTTTGATTGAAAAAAATAACTAAAACCAACATTAAAGGCAACCACAAACT
The DNA here is from genome assembly GCF_001006065.1 of Sphingobacterium sp. IITKGP-BTPF85. NCBI lineage: Bacteria > Pseudomonadati > Bacteroidota > Sphingobacteriia > Sphingobacteriales > Sphingobacteriaceae > Sphingobacterium > Sphingobacterium sp. IITKGP-BTPF85. Next base: position 3,963 of record NZ_ASZT02000219.1, on the reverse strand, counting down.
CACTAATAACAACTTGTTACGTGTTATTTTATAAAAATCGGCGACCAATATATTTTTCAGATTAATCATGTGGTACAATTTTGAATTTCGAAATACAATTCCTTTAACGAATAGGTTTTTTCTTCTAATATATCTTCACATATAAAGAAGTCCTTTTTCACATTTATTACTTTAATCTCATTGGTTTCTTTTTTTCTATAAAAAGCTTCACTCTTCACCAATTGAAGGTTTTTAGGATGATCTGCTATTGTAGTTATTAAAAATGAGTTTGAATGCTCTTTTGAGAAAGTTAGAATTAAAGAACCGTTTTTGATCATTAAAAATCTAGTACAGAGTACTTCCAGTTCGTTGAGGTCATGACCCGAAATAATTATAGTTAATCCCTTCAGTTTATTCAGTGATAAATTTTACTGGTCAAAATTGACTATTAATCGGATCAAGAGCAATCCATGGTTCATCTAAAAATAAAACTGACGGATCATTAAGCAGGGCTATAACAATACGCAATCGCTGTTGATATCCTGAAGAAAGCTGACTTACTTTAAACTTTGTATATTCAGTCATACCAAACTCATCTAAGAGATCAAGGCCATATTGGATAGGCACATTTAGCAATTTGCAGTAATAATTAATGTTCTCGACTACGCTTAGCGTACCATATGTTGCAGAACGATCCAAGACAGCTGCTATATTCGACTTCAATTCTATTAAATTCTCTTTATTGTCATACGACTTAAAGAAAACATTTCCGGAATAATTTGAGTAAACACCTGTCATGATATTGATCAATGTTGATTTTCCAGCACCATTTTGGCCAATTAGACCGACTATATCCCCTTCTTCCACATGGAAGCTTATGTCATTTAATATTTTGTTTTTCCCAAAAGAAAAACTCAAGTCTCGAATATTATATATATTTCCCATCAATAATGTGTTGGAGTCATGTGTGGAATGAAAATAAAAGCATCAAATTCTTTGAACCAAAAATTTTCCAAGTTGTTAAATCCTAAAAATCGCATTACACTTGATTTATTTTTCAAAGCATCATTAGTGTAGAAAATACTTGCATCAGAATGATTGTTTTTCAAGAAATATTCAACAGTAGTACTAGTCGCGGGATTATTTCGCTGAATATTACTAGTAGCAATATTAGTTGAATAACCGTCATAAGAGGTTGTCATGATGGTAAACATTTCGTCTTTAAATTTATTTTTAAGGTAATAACCAAGATTCTTACCAAATTTACTGGTATTTAAAATATGCTTGTTTGCTGACCACAAAACAAATTTTTCATCCGGAAATTGTTCCATTTGAAAAATGGTGTTTTCAAACATAACAGAATCACGGTAAGCATTATATTTATCTCCTTTTAGAAACATCTTTGCATAGTAAAAATCATAAATATTCTGCAGGTATCTTATATAAAGTTGTTGCTCCCCATTGGTTGATGTGAAATCGGAATTTATTAAATCGATAAGTAGTTTAATTTCCCGCAAACACGCCTCTCTATTCTTATCCATTTTACTTGATTTTGAATTGAAATAAAGTACTGGACCATAGCCATTTTTCAATGAATGCCAAAAATGACGATAATGATATTGCTCAAATGATGGTATAGTCTTTAAATAACGAACCAAATCTTCATGAATTTTTTTCTGAGTAAATATAGTTGATATCTGAAAATCGATCCCTCGCACAATAAATGGATCAGAAGTTTTAGCAGATTGATATATATGCTGTCTTAATTCCTTTGTTTCTTTTGATTTAGCCCAAAATGGATTTAAGGCCACGCTGAAATCTATGTTTTGAACATTCCGTAAGCTTTCATTTAATCGATAAGTCGGATAAAAATTACTTTCAAAAAAAAGAACATTAAAGCCATTTTTTTTAAGGAACATGACTATTTCTGAATTAAGAGCCTGGGTAGCACCATCACCATGTTGCTGCTCACCAAGTAATACCAATTTTTTTCCCTTTAAGTTTTTAATCAAACTGGAATTTTCCAAAACATTGAAAGCGATCTTGTAATTTTGTAAAGAATCTGCAATAATACTTTGCTCGGTTGATTTGCTTTCTATAGATTTATTCAAATTCCAAGTAATGACACCGAAAACCGTAACTACTATTAAAAACAAGAAAACCATTATCCACAACAGATGTCTAAACCTCATAAAAAATCCTTTGTATCAAATCTTGTGTTTCTTGCCGGTCTTTACCTCCCAAAATTTTCTTTAAAACTTCAAATGGAACTTCTACATCTTCATCTGAATTAATTTTATCGATGTTATATCGATACGTGCGACGACATTTGTCATACTCAATCGGAAAACCTAGTTCTTTCATCTCTGACAAGTTTTTCAAAAGAGCACTAAGAGATAAACTCATCTTTGTACAAAACCTACGGGATCCCCGGTCCTTTTCTTCTTGATCAGAAAATGTATTCTACTCATCCTACTTATATAACTATACAAGCTCATATTTCACAAAAAAATTAATTACAATTTAATTTAGGATATACTACTCTAAGGTATAAGGTAAATATGAGAAATAAAAATTTCTATAGAAATAAATATGACTCAGACACACAAGACTGCAACATACTATCCTTAGAGTGTATTTTAATATGCTATATGTATATAATTTAATATCGTAAAAAAATGAATGTAAAGAAATTATGTTTTAAGCAGCTATCAGAACTTAATTTGAATCAGAGTAAAGAGGTTAAAGGTGGAAATGCAGCATGGACAGGAGGTTGTTCAGATGGTTGCCCTTCTTTCTTGGAAACATCAAGATGAAGCTATGCAAGGTCTTTATAACGGGAAGAGTTTATCTCCCAACGACGGCGTTCTGGCGCCCTTAATGAAGCATTTATTGGAGTCAATGATGGATGGTGAGCTAGAGAGTCATCTTCAGGAAGATAAAGCCTCAGGTAATTCCAATCGTCGTAATGGTAAGACCAAAAAGACTGTCCGAGGCCTTAATACAGGTACTTTTGAACTAGAGTCTGGACGAGATAGATCCGGTACATTTGAACCTAAGGTAATTCCCAAACGTCAGCTCATTATTACAGAACAATTAGAAGGCCATGTTCTAAGTATGTATGCCAAAGGGATGAGCACACGTAATATAAGTGATTTTATCCGTGAGATGTATGCTATGGATATTTCTGCGACCGAAATATCCCGTATCACAGAAAGTGTTATGCCTGCCGTTAATGAGTGGCGAAGTCGTCCGCTAGAGGCCGTCTATCCCTTTGTTTTCCTAGACTGCATGCATTATAAAGTCTATCACAACGGCACTGTTAAATCTAGGACTATTTATAATATATTAGGTGTAGGAATGCCAGATGCCAGCGCAGATTATAAAACAATAATTTCTACTCTTGTTGATTATTCAATTCGCTTTATTCGTCCGAATTTAAATAACAAAAAATAGTAAAAAGAAACTTTCATGCATATCAAAACGCCCAACATGATTGAGAGTTCTTATATTTAGTATGTACCACTCGAGCAGACGCGTAAGGTAGCGTAGCATTTTTGAGCGTTATGTTTTTCGTGTGCTAGCGGGAGAATCCATTTCTAACAACTAATCTGTTAAGCTGATTGCTACTAGCAATTGCGGATATTCATCACTTACTACATGAACATGATCAATTCTGGTTAGTGATATATTGTTGTTAAACACTTCAAATTTGAGTATGAAATTGTCTTTTTTGTTGTAAAGTAATCCATGCTCTTTCCCTTCAGCATCTTCATAGTAACCTACCAATAGCGTCCTTTCTAAATTAATGTTGTTTGATATGATTAAATTTTTCAAATCAAGCCATTCATTATTTAGTAATTCGGTTAATTCTTCTATTTCTAATTTATAATCCTGGAATTCTTCTGTGGTCATTTTCATGGTTAATAAAGGTTTATAGGATCTTAATGTTCTGTTTAAAGATAACCGTCCTATTAACTACAG
>NZ_ASZT02000218.1:0-5813 GCF_001006065.1 Sphingobacterium sp. IITKGP-BTPF85 | reverse complement strand
CTCAGACAGAAATTCATTTTAACGCCTCTTTTCGGTGCAATTACGCAGTAGGAACGCTAGACCTTTTAATAATTAATCAAATGAAAAAAATACTTCAAAAAATAAGCCTTGCGCTACAGGTTGTGCTTATGGCGCCGATTAAATTGCCGGGAAAGGCATTGAATATAATTAAATACATCGCACTGGGTCTAGGTGTGGTGGAGACTGTAATGGACGATAAAGACAAAAAATGGGAGGGGGGGGCCTCCACCAGAGCAGATCCTGATTCACAAAGAAAAGGAGGTGCGGGATGAAATGGAATGATATGCGGATCGGTACTTTAGGTGGAACACTGTGTTCGATCTGGGCAAGCTTTTCTTTGGGAGATGTACTGCAAACAGCTTTAATGGCTGTGGTGGGTACAGTTGTGAGTTTTGTGACGAGCAGAGTGCTTGGAAAATGTAGAATGAAAAATCGGGATTAAAGATTTAAAAACACCAGTAAAAGATGTCCTCTGAAGAAAAATTTAGAGGACTTTTTTTAAGAAACTTTAAGAGAAAAGGGAGAGCTTGTATATTTTGAGCGATATTCTCGGGGAGTTAGTCCTTTAGATTTCTTGAAAAATTTATTGAAGTTGGAAAGGCTGTTAAAACCACAATCATACGCCAGGTTGCACACCCGATAGTCGATGTCTGTTAGCAGTTTGCAGGCGTGGCCAATACGTACTTCATTTACAAATTCTACAAATGTTTTCTGCGTTCTACTCTTAAAGTAACGGCAAAAAGACTGCTTGTTCATATGGATCATATCAGCGACAAGCTTAAGTTCGATCTCCTTTGTAAAGTTGCTGAAAATATATTTTAAGATTACATCCATACGGTCATTGTCTTTTAAATGATAGGTATTTGTATAGCCGGCTCCTGTTAATAGATCGTATTCTTGTGTCTGATTCAAGATATGTAGTATTTTGCACAATAAGGATAAGCGTAAGAGTACGTTTTCTTCTTCTGCTAATTGGATCAGTAATATTTTAACTTTTGATTTCGTTTTCCCCCTAAATCGCATGCAACGTTTGCTGAGTTGGAAGAAATTTGCCATTTTTTTTGTATTTCCGAACTGAGAAAGAATCTTTAAAACTTTCTGGATGAAAAAAAGAGTGATGGATTTGCGACACTGCTAGTGTCGGTGGCTACAAAATATTCTTCACTATTGTACCAAACATGAGGAATGTTGGATCCGACCAAAGTGAGATCATCGTGACTGAAACTTTCAATACTATCGCCGATCATCCGTGTTCCTTCACTTTCTACAACATAATTTATTTGACATTCTTCATGAAAATGAAAAAGCGTAGAAAAATAGGGTGAATTGACAACTTTCGTGTCAAAAACTTCATTTTCTTTACCTTCAAGTATTTTGGCAGGAACTGGTCTCATAATTTTAAGTCATCTAAAATTGTAAACTTAAATCTATGCTCTTTTGTTTAAATTTCAAAGTTTAGTTTTAAATAATGATAATATAGCGTAAGTATTGGGGAATAGTTGATTGATTTTGTTTTGCTATAGCTTCTAACTTAGTAGTTAAATAAATCACAAGTATATCATTTTAAAATAAGATTAATATGTTAACAGCATTTTCATTAAAAGGCAAGACAGCCTTAATAACAGGTGGCGGAACAGGTATTGGATTTGGAATAGCAAAAGCAATGATGGAAGCTGGAGCGAGAGTAATCATTGTCGGCCGTCGAGAAGAAGCATTGCAACAGGCGCAACTCGAATTAGGAGGGGATGTTCATTATTTTGTTTTTGATCTAGCCAATACCAAAGCTATCCCTGGATTGGTAGACCGTATAGAATCCGCAGTAGGACCGATTGATATTTTGGTCAATAATGCAGGAGTCCATTTAAAAAAATACGCGCTGGATACTACTGATGCTGAATTTGAAAAAATTATACACACCAACGTGCTCAGTGTATTTAGCATGAGTAGGTCTTGCGCGGCTAAAATGGTTGAAAGAAAAGATGGAGTTATTTTATTTATTGGTTCTATGACCGGAATGTTTGGTATGGACCGTGTATCGGCTTACGGTACTTCTAAAACCGCTTTGACTGGCCTGATGCAAAATCTGGTCACTGAATTTTCGAAATATAATGTAAGGGTCAATACGTTAGTTCCGGGTTGGATAGAGAGTCCGATGTTTTTTAAAGCTATCGGCGATGATCCGCAACGAAAAGAAAAGATCGTTAATCGGATTGCGATGGAAGGTTTTGGAAAACCTGAAGATGTGGGGAATGCCGCAGTTTTTCTCTCCTCTCCAGCAGCACGTTATATCACCGGGGTTTTATTGCCTATTGACGGTGGGGCAACTGTTAATTTTTAGAAGCCAGATCAAGACTGTCTATTTATAGATTATAAAAGAAAAATATGAAAGCAATTATATTGCATGAACAGGCCGGTTCGAATATATTACCAAAGAAAAGCCATCAGATCTTAAACCTGATAATGTATTGTTGAAGATAAAGAAAGTGTCTATTTGCGGTACCGACCTCCATGCATACAAAGGCAAGCAACCTTTTTTTACTTATCCTCGTATTTTGGGGCATGAAGTATCTGCCGAAATTGTTACAGTAGGAAGTGAAGTGGAAGGGCTTAAGGTTGGCGACAAGTGCACAGTAGAGCCTTATCGTAATCTGGTAGCAGATCAAGCTGTGCGCAAGGGCAAAACAAATTGTGGGAGCAGCTTAACCGTATTGGGCGTTCATGAAGACGGCGCTATGCAAGAATATATCACATATAAAGCAAGTCATGTACATCTTACAAATGGACTTGATGATGACCAGATATCTTTGATAGAGCCATTGGCTATTGCCGCGCATGCAGTTGATCGTGCGGGTCTAATCGCCGCGGATACCGTGTTAGTGGTTGGCGCCGGGCCGATAGGGATAGGTGTTGTTGCAAATGCTCGTTTGATGGGTGTTAAAATTGCAGTGTTGGATCTTGTACAAAATAGACTGGATTTTGTCAACAATAAGTTTCCTGAAGTAGAAACGATCTTATTGTCGGAGGATTTAGATAAGCAATTAAGAACAGTTTTTGAAGGGGAGCTTCCTACGGTAATTTTTGATGCGACGGGAAGCAAACGTTCCATGGAAAACTCATTCAATCTGGTGACTCATGGGGGAACGATTGTTTTTGTCGGTTTGTTTGTCGGCGCAGTAAGTTTTGATAACCCTAATTTTCATCGAAAAGAAATTACCTTGAAAGCGAGCCGTAATGCCACTGCTTCTGATTTTAAAAAAGTTATTAATCTATTGCGGTCCGGAGATATTAATACAGAAGAACTGATTACACATCGTATCGCTTTTGATCAAATGAAAGATAATTTTGATACGCTATATCAGGCAGACCAAAACCTGATTAAGGCTGTTGTCAATTTTTAGAAATTACATTTAAATACACCATCACATCAAAATGAGATAAGAATCAGTTAAATATAATAAATGATGTAGAATTTAATATTTAGGTGAAGAAGCAGGAAATGACACGAGGATATCTAAAGGATTCAGAGATGGAAAAGTGTTTTAAAAACACTATTATTAAAATTTATCATATATATTGGAAGAAGCTGATAATTTTAATATATGTATTTATAAATGAAAATCTCGATGCTGTTGGGGCATCGAGATTTTTCGATTGTAACTATTAATTATTTTAACGCGCAAGTCTAATGCCCGTAAATTGCCACTGCAGTTGTGTATGAAAGAAATTTCGATATGTCTTTCTACTATGTCCTTTTGACGTAGCTTCTGAAGCACCTCTTAAAACCATTTGATTTACCATAAACTTTCCATTATATTCGCCTACCGCACCAGCTTCTTTTTTGAAACCTGGATAAGGCAGATAGGCACTTCCGGTCCATTCCCATCGGTCGCCCCAATGCATGCTATCAGCCGCGATTTCCCATTCGGCCTCTGTTGGTAAACGCATTCCTTTCCAATTTGCATAAGCAGCCGCTTCAAAATAGTTGATATGATTGAGCGCTTCATTGAGATCCAATATTTTTAGACCTGATAATGTATAATGCATCCATTGATTATCAATTTTGTGCCAATACAAAGGTGAATTTGCCTTATTTTCTTTTATCCAATCCCAGCCCTCAGCATGCCAATGACGAAAATCCTTATACCCTCCGTCTTCTATAAATTTCAAGTATTCTCCGTTGCTAACGACCTGTGTGGCAATTGCGAAGTCTTGTAAATAGACTTGATGTCTCCCCAGTTCATTATCGAAACAGAACCCCTTTCCTTCGAATCCGATTTCGTATATTCCGGCTGGAAAGGAAATCATTTCGTTGACTGCAGATTGCGATTTTGCGGGTGCAGGATCATTCCTATATGAGGGGAAAAGTGGATTATGGCCTAAGATATATTTGATATCAGAAATTAGTAATTCTTGATGTTGTTGTTCATGGTTAAGTCCTAGTTCGAGCAAAGTTGATACGGCCGGTAAGTGATGTCGTTTCTGCTTAAAAAATAACTGCATTTGCTCATCTACGTAAGCTCTATACTTGTAAATATCAGATACGGATGGACGGCTTAAATTTCCACGATCGGTCCGGATTACCCGAGCGCCCACAGTTTCATAGTAACTGTTGAAGACATAGTTGTACTGTGTGTCGAAAACTTGATATTCTGGAAAATAAGGAATCAATAAAAATGTTTCAAAAAACCATGTTGTATGTCCTAAATGCCATTTCGGGGGACTGACATCAACAATTGGTTGTACTACATAATCTTCAATCGCTAAAGGTGCGCATATATGTACAGAATGATTTCTAATAGCCTTATATTTTGCTTCTAATTCTGTCATGTGATCGGTTATTATATTTTCTGTTTTCATCGGCTATTTTTTATTTGATTTGCCAAATAGCATCCATAAACCATTTTTTCGAGTCGTACAATTCACAGACGGAGTTAAAACCGGATCTATGTGCAAGTTCTTGGATATCGGCAGGTGAGAATTTTTGAGATATTTCCATAAAAATCGGTTCATTTTCAGTGAAATGAATTTGATGTTCACCGATTAATACTCCTTGTTCAATTAGACTAATGAGATAGCTTTTGCATGCTCCACTTATTGGGTCATAGGTTTGGTAATGCTCAAATTGATCGATGTTGAAATTAGCTTCGAGTTCATGATTCATGCGAACGAGAAGATTAAGATTAAATTGTGCAGTTATACCTGTTGGGTCATCATAAGCACGAAGTATTGTTTTAGGATGCTTTTTTAAATCAAAACCTATTAGGACATTGTCTCCTTGATTTAGTTTCCTCTTCAATTTGGAGCAGAACTGTTCAGCATCCGCTATTTCCATATTACCAATATTGCTTCCTAAAAACAATATTACTTTGCGATTTGACGATATTGTCATTGCTTTTTCAATCATCTCAAAATATTCCCCATTAAGACATATAATATCGAGCTCTGGAATTGCATTATTAAGATTTGTTTTTAGAACTGAAAGTATGTTACCTGATATGTCGATCGGCATGTATGTGAAGTTTGCTCCTTTACGAACAAGCTGTTGCAATAAAAAGGTGGATTTCATTGCATCGCCTGCTCCCAGTTCTATCAGATCAAATGGTTCGCCGTCGGTGTTTATTAAATTAGCAATTTCTGCTGTTTGATTTTTGAAGATGTCAAGTTCACATTTTGTTAGATAATAATCTTCCATTGCCATGATTTTTTGGAAGAGATGATCTCCTTTGCTATCATAAAAATATTTAGAGGATAATCTCTTCGGATTACTTTTTAAATCATCCAATACCTCTTTT
>NZ_ASZT02000217.1:0-5932 GCF_001006065.1 Sphingobacterium sp. IITKGP-BTPF85 | reverse complement strand
TCAATATCACCAGTATATCCAATGGCCTCAGAAGGCACCAATAGTCTGAAAATCAGCGAAGATATTAAGGATATTATTGCGGATGAAGTAATATGTTTTCTTGAAAATTTGGAGCCTGATGTTACTCAATCTTTGAGAAGTCTATTTGCTGACCAAGCTAGAATGAAAAAAATGTTGATAAAAGAGCTAAAGAGGAATTATTGTATCAATAATAACAATTTTTTTGTACAAGAGTTTACGCAAAGTAATACAAAAACAATAACCCATTCAAGGGTAGGTTTAGGATCGGTTATCGCTGTTGTAGCCTCATGGGATCGCAACAAATCAATCCTATGGGCCATTTCACAGGGTATCTTAAGCTGGTTTTATGTGATTTATTTTGCTTTTACAAGGTAGAAAATTCAAAAAAGGGAAGAAAAAAAGGGATGAATTATAGTCAAATTATCATAAAGAAAATTATAATAGTTGTATGTTTTATTTGTGCAATAGGACATTCATCGTATGGAAAGAAGAAATACCTCCTATTAGATAGTCTGAAACACTCATATAATGTAGAAAGGTACACTTTAAAGATGGATTCATTATATCGTGTTGCGAGTACAGTTGAACTTTTCAATATTATATTGCCAGAACAAGAAGGTTTGGTATTAATATCTGTTTTACCCCCAAATCTAAATGACAAAGGTTTATGGACAAAAATTAATATTGAAAATATTGCATCAGACGATTTCATAAAAGCTGCCGATTATAATAAATATTCTAAAAGACCTTTTGCGCTTTCCTTAAACCTTGAACCGCGCATTGATATACTTATAGTCAAGAAGGAAAAAGATGGTTATTATTTAGCTAACTTTTGTTTTACACAGTATTTCGGTCTTGCAAACCACAGTAGCGTTTTTAATACCCCTAATAATGTAATCAATATCGGACAAAGTATACTTTCAATCCGTGATATGGAGAAAATTTATAAGAAAGATTTCCCTAAACAACCTTATATCATGACAGAATTCTTTTATAACCAAAAAGTAAGCTCAATGGTACCGTTTGGAACAAACGAACAATATATGAGGATGTATCTGTCAGATATATTTACAATTGGAAAAGAGAAAGCTTATAAATTTTGGACATATGCGTCATGGAATATTGTGGACGGATGGAATTACCCCCGCGGTATAGATCGTTTTATATATATACCAGGCAAAGGTATAGTGGGCGGTTCATTTGACTTCTATTTTGAATCTTACAGGCAGCCTGAAAGACTTTCCACCTTTAATTTAAAGACAAGAGCATATGACTACACAAAAAAATTAAGCAGTATATCTAATACACAATGGATAGATAACATCCTAAATGAAAGAATTCCAATAGCTGAGGAGCTAAAGTAAGCGATCCTAACAAATATCAATAGTGCCAATAAATGAAACATCAATTTACACTGCCTAGTTTTCCCGATTCACCCTAAACCCTCATACCCTGACATTCCACCTGAATAAGAAATCGATAATCATAAATACAACATCGTAGAGAAACTTCCTTGGCACCATACAGTATTGTCACTCCTACCCATGTTATTAGTATTCTCTGGTGGTGGAATAGGCGGTGGCATCGGTGCAGTAGCATCATTATATAACATGCAACTGTTAAGAGATAATAGATCTGGAATTGGTAAATATCTAAAAGTAATTAGTGTAACATGTGCTGCATTTGCAATATATTTTTTATTGGCAATGATTATTAATGAACGGATTGGTTAGAAAATTAAAAGAATGACAAGAAGAACTAACATTTTAGCAAATAGAGTATTTTTTCAAAATTCAAGAAGTTTAAAGCAGATTTCGAGAGACTAATCTTCAATGATGGTAAAAAACTTTCGGATAGTTTTACAGTCCCTCTTTTAGAAAAAAATATCCTGCTTAAAATCGAAACGCACATAAGAAAAAGTGACAGGTTTTTCGGCCCAGATCTTCCGATTTATACGATTTTATCGATCACTGACAAATCGATCGGCCGAAACTTCCCAAGTATTTAAATAACAACGTAAAAATACATAATGCTCTAAAACATGATTGCCATAACAATTATAATAATTAGTGCTATTATAGCAATAATTATAACTAAGGCATTTATTTTAAAATTCGGTTTAAAAATTATTTTATTCATTTGGTGCTGATTGTTCTTCTTTACAAGCATGATATTCCTTTAAACTATAATAACAAGATATACAGGCTGCAAGTTCAATAAGACCTGCTCCACATCCTGCGAATGTGGCAACTCCTGCCATTAAACAAATTCCACAGGCCCACTGATCGATTTCAAGTTTAACAGCGGGTTATATGAATTGTTTTCTTGAACCCGTTTAAAATATTCAAAATTTTGATGTTATATCATAAAGTTCAGTTCGAGTCAATTTAAGCCTACTTTCTATTTGAGTCTCTTTAGATATAAAGGACTTTTCATACGAAATGATGAGAATAATAAAAATTAATATTGGAAATTTTTTGATAACGTCGACCGGATTTTTACTCAAATACGAGGACAGTCCTTCTCCTGGAGACAGCGAATAGTTGTCCCCTTTGCAAGTTTTTTTCATTTTTTTTGTTTAAATTGGGTCCTTTTTACCCTATCCGATTGGACATAGCTTGGGCATTAAGGAAACCAGGTTAAAAAAATAAATCGAGAAAATGCAATTAAATAACAGCTGGAGTGGACTGTTTCTAAACAAAAATTGATCAACCTATTCCGGTTGATTTATAAAAGATAACAACTCCTGGTAGTCCAATGCTGACACAGGGATCTTCATCTTGAGATCCTTTATTAAAATTTTAGAATGCGTATAGCCCTCAATGGCCTTACGGTGGATGACATAGCTTCGCCCTATTCTCATAAAATCTTGTAACGGCAACTGGTTGTACAGTTCAGTTAACGTAATATTGGATTGCAACTTTTCAATTTGATTATCCGCACCTTTCAAATAAACAGTCAATTCCTTCCCATTAATTTCGGCTATATAAATATGTGCTTTATCAATGATCTTCATCACTTTTGTTTCCATACAGCGCAAAGATATCGTGGTGGATTTTCGGACGCGCAAAGCAGCACGCTTATCTACCTCGCTACTGCAAGATTTAAAGTTCTCACCAATTTCTCATGGCCGACCATCTTATCCACATACCCCACAGCCTGCATATCGTATGATTCATACGCATAACTATTATGTCCTGAACAGATGACCACCACCGGTGGATCGGGTAATGATTGTATCAAGGTGTACCCGTCCATTCCCGGCATATCCATATCCAAAAAAAGAATGTCGACCTTATTCTGCGTGATAAAAGATCGTGCTTCAAATGGATCCGACTGGATAGGCAAAACGTTTAAAAAATCAAAGGCTTTTAGCCGATCGCGCAATACCCTTACAGCATCTGGCATATCATCTACAAGTAGCACCTGATATAACTCCTGTTTCATCTATTCTGTATATTAATCTGAAAAATAAATACGCCTTCCTGGTCCCGATACGTAAAGGATATGGGCCAATCATCGGCCTCTAATTTATGCTGCATCAAAGAAAACCCAGTACCGAGCGATTGTATGTTGCCCCTTTTAACAGCATCATATTGATTTGTAAATGTCAAGATTAAATGATTTCCATCTTGCTCCCAATTGACCTGTAAACCACAGTGTCCTTTTCTCCATATCCCATATTTGAGTGCATTCTCTATTGGTAAGAGCAATAAGCCAGCTGGTAAGCGCCCCGCCCATCCCTGCAACGGTTTATTAAATTGAACTGCCTGTTCTCCGTACACCAAACAGATTAATTTGGAAAAGCTTAAGAACATATCACATTCTTCCTCCGCCGAAACCCCATCATTGAGGTTATCGGAGTCCAACATATAACCCATCAAACTAGTAAATTCCATAAAATATGCTTCCATCAATTTGGGATCATTCTTTAGATTTTGTTGGTAGCTCAAAGCCACAAAGTTTTTGACAAAATGAGGAGCAATATGTCTTGCTTCCAATTGAAGTACATAGCGCTCAATTTTATTTTGCAACTTTTTTTCCCTGTGTCTGGAAGCTTGAAAATGAAAAAAAGATTTTATTCCACATATCGCAAATGGGACTATATTGACTAAAATCGAGGAAAATAATAACCGGAATAAAAATTGAATTAAAGAAAAAGGATATTTACCGGTATCAAAATAAATCCCGATCTGCGGTAGCAAGATATAAACCAATACATATACCAATAATGGGATGGATAGCATAAGCTTCAGCCAAGCCCACAAAAATAACTTCTTTTTATTCCAATGATCTGCTTGGAAAAGACCATCAAATATGCGGTAAAACCCAAATCCATACCCCGTATACAGCAAGCCAATGATGATAAATTTACTCTCTTGAATATCTTTCAATTTCACCGACCAGTTCAAAGTCGAAAAAAAGAAGGTTATCCCGATAAAAATAAAAGTAAAACTTATCCATTTAGGGAGTATAAATTTCATTAAGTTCTTTGGCCGTTGATCAATAAGCTAATTTATAAAATTATTTCCTAAAAATCAATTTGGAAATAATATTAATGATACAGCATATAATTTACACGGTCAAAGTAGGCCCAGCCATCCTGAATAGGCAATTTCAAAAAATGAACGAGGTTCTTTTCATCTTTGCTTAAATTAACAACTTTAGGATCCCACATGCCATTTCTGTGCAAATACCCCCAACATTCCCAGCGGTAAGGTTGCTGTTTCAGCACTGCTGCGAAACCAGCAAACAGGTTCTCCATTGTTTTAAGCACATAGCTTTCCCTCGACATTGAAGAATCAGGAAGAGAAATATGCATAAGATCCAGTATCAATACATCTTCTATTGCATGAGAATGCAAGGCATAAATCGGGGAATTCAGCAGATGGCTGATTACAGCAATACCTGGTTTAACAGCTAGTTTCCCAGCAAGAAAATCAACGTCAACACGTTTGTCAACCGTAGAAGCAGCGCTGGTACCATCTGCAAATATCAATACATGACGATGCTGTTTCAGACTCGATCTGATTTTAAAGATCAGCATCGGATCGTCACTAAAAAAATAACAGCATTTTGCTCCATTTACAGTGCATTTGCTTTGCAAAGCTGTCAGAACAGCTGTGTTTTTCTCCCATACAGCCCGATCCATCAGGAGATCAAATGCAACACCCTCATCTGCCAATTTTTGTGGCCAGAACAAGTGATCGCCCAAATGGAAAAGTACCAAAATGCCAGCCGGCAATCCATACCAATCGATCTGATCAGATAGACGCATACTTTGTAAATCAAGAAGTTTATTTTTTGGGCTGTGATAGTGCTGCCATTCCTGAAAAACAACAATATGCTGTTCCCAAGCTATATCCGGTATAAAATGATGCAGATGCGAAGAGAATAATGCAAAACCCCAAGTATTCAGTGTATTGTTCATAACGGTTTTATTTAAGCACTTTGCCTCAGAACTGAGGCAAAGCGCAAGTGTTATCGGTTCTTAAAATAAGATTGGACATTTTAACTCCATCTCATCATCTTTATCTTTGCTTAGCATAGCTGATAATTCTGTCCATTCCATGCATGTCAACCCATTCATCTGACGCACATCTCTGATTTCTATATTTTTCAATTTCATAATATTAGTCGTTTAAATTTTTAAAATAGTCTTCCCCTGGCCATAGCGGAAAGACAATGTTTATTGTGAATTCACATGTCAAAAATGGGTATGAAATTGAGACTAAACCAAATAAAACCCTACATAGGCAATAAAGGAGATTGAACGCCAAAAGCTTATCCCTGAAGCCGCTCATACCAAAAAAAGCGAGATTGATACCAAAAAAATGCCTGTGTGCGATTATTTTCAATACCCGGACGCAATCTTTATATATTTAAAAGTTTTGTATGTCTTCAAACTAAT
>NZ_ASZT02000216.1:0-5945 GCF_001006065.1 Sphingobacterium sp. IITKGP-BTPF85 | reverse complement strand
TTTTTCACAAATTAAATAGAATACAGGATGCAAGTAAAAATGAAGTTTCTAGACCGGTATCTGACCCTTTGGATTTTTCTTGCCATGGGATTAGGAGTACTTATAGGAAATATATTTCCGGGTATTTCTGATGGAATGGATCAGCTGTCAATTGGGGCCACAAATATTCCATTGGCAATCGGATTAATCGTTATGATGTATCCGCCACTCGCTAAAGTAAATTACAATTTATTGCCCCTTGCATTCAAAGATAAAAAAGTGCTGAGTCTATCCCTTTTACTGAATTGGATTGTGGGCCCCATCTTGATGTTTATACTGGCAGTGATATTTTTAAGAAATGAACCTGATTATATGGTAGGGTTAATTCTGATCGGACTCGCACGATGCATAGCTATGGTGATCGTATGGAATGACTTAGCAAAAGGAAACCGCGAATATGCAGCACTTCTAATTGCTTTAAACAGTGTATTTCAAGTCTTGTTCTATAGCTTATTCGTATGGTTGTTTATCAATGTTTTGCCCTCTTATTTTGGATTTGCGAAGTATGCGATATCGATAGAGATGGGCGAAGTTGTAAAAAGTGTATCAATCTATTTAGGAATACCCTTTTTAGCGGGTTTTTAAGTCACAGATTTCTCCCCAAAATAAAAGGTGAAAACTGGTATCATCGAAAATTCATACCGCTAATATCGCCATTTACATTATACGCGCTATTATTTACCATTGTGCTGATGTTTAGTTTAAAAGGCGAACAGATCATTCAATTGCCCATACAGGTTGTTAAAGTGGCAATACCAATGGTGATTTATTTTGTACTGATGTTCTTTATAAGTTTTTCATCAATAAATCGATGAAAGTCGCCTATGATAAGAATGCGGCCATATCATTTACGGCTACCGGAAATAATTTCGAATTAGCCATTGCAGTAGCTATAGCCGTCTTCGGCATACATTCCCCACAAGCATTTGTGGGCGTTATTGGGCCATTGATTGAAGTACCGGTCCTCATCCTCTTAGTACGTGCCAGTCTTTGGCTCAAAAAGAAATATGATAGTTAGTTTTAGCATGGTGACCTTCGCATTAGCTCCTATTTTTGATCGTCGTTTATTTAAACAAAAAATGGGATATTCCTCCCTAAGATGGAATTACATTGCAATAAATAAAGCACCTTATCAAATAAGGTGCTTTATTTATTTTAAACCATTTTCTTTCTTCCACTTCCGAATTCGATTGCTCGCATTGGCATAAGGTGAAGAAGTATTGAATTGGATCATTCTTCCGCAGGTCCATTTGTCATACCAAGGTGTTTCATATAATTCATGATTTGACTTTTTAGCTATTAATGCTAATATCGCCTCTACAGTATGGTTTAACTTATCCATTAATACATGAAAATCGTCATCTTTATAATCGTCGTAAAACTTTTGTGCCAGTCGACCAAGTTCATTCCATTTAAATCCCGACTCAGGAAAAGACACCTCCTCCTTATTATCCTTTAGCTTGTTCCATTTGAGTACAAGCGATCCCCACCCCACCAAATAAGCCAGCAGATCGTTGATACTCATCAATGTGCCTTTACCATGACCTTCCATATCCTTCACCGCTGTCCGTTCATAGGGAACAGTACTTAAGTCCTTTTTCAGTTTATCGTAATTCGTGTTTATTGCTAATTGTAGCTCAGATTTATTTGTTGGAACAGGCATAAAATTCTTTCAATTAAAAAAGGAATACGATCGAGTTATTGTTAAAAGTTATTTGAGATCATCAAATTCAAAAATATATCCGGTTCTTCATCATCATCTAACTGGAAGCGCAATTTGACTTCCTACCGAATCATTATAGAACCGCAATAATTGTCTAAAAGGAATTTCAAACTGGCTGCTAAAATTACGCAATATCTTCCAAAAAAAGTTGCGGAAAACCCGATTATTAAGACAATAATTTTCGTACTTTACTTAACCTACCCCATGTCTGGAACACGCTATTTCATCAAAAACGCTATCTGCACTTGCCCATGCCAATGAGAGACTATTTCACCTTGTTTTAATTCATTACCAAAAGCTCAAATATTAAATAATAGCAATGTCGCATGCTATAGAATAGATCACTAACAAAGTCAATCCTAATAACAAAATTCAGCATGATTTAGAAGAATAAATTACACATATTACTCTTTAAACTACCAATATTACTGATCTGGTATGAAATACCGTATACATTTAAGAAATCAAGAATATGAGAACGTTCTTGTCCTCTGCAATAAATAATTTACGCGTGCAGCACTTGAATTATATATATTTGTAGTATGATACGATTCGAAAACTTTGCGTCTTATAATCAGTATGTAGGTTTAAAAGAACCGTTAGATGACGATATAGATATCGGTTATTATCAGCCACTTCACATGAGGTCTACATCAGATCCTGTTTTAATAGATTTTTATCGGATTTCAATAAAGATAAATCTGGTTTATAGTAATACGCCAGATGCAACGCCCATTACAGCCGTTTTTTTCAATAGTCCTAACCTCGCAAATGGTTGGGATATAGCACCGCTCCCCACCTATACAGGAATGTATCTACAGCTCTCAAAGAAGATCATTGCGGAGAACCGATTTTTATTCAAAAATTACCTGGATTATGGACAGCATGAAGCATTGTATCTGACCCAGGCGGAGGCGGAAGAAATCCGTACGGTATTTGAATTGATGATGCCTTATTATAACAGTAAAAAGAAAAATAATACGGTATTATTATCCTACGTCAACGTGTTGGTCTCTTTAGTAGAAGCATTTTATAAAAGACAGTTTTCAACAGATCCAAAGCAGTACAACCGAATCCTGACAGATTTTCAACAACACCTTCACGAGTATTATAGACAACCCGTCAAGCAGCTTCCAACAGTACAGTATTTCGCAGATAAATTAGGCTTGTCGGCCAATTATTTGGGCGATATCATCAAACATTTAACAAATAAATCTGCCCTTGAAAATATCCATGATTTTGTAGTAAAAAAAGCCAAAGAATTGCTCGAGATCAAAAAAGAATTGAATAGTACCGAGGTTGCGTATGCACTTGGATTTGAGTACCCGAACTATTTTGCCAAGTTCTTTAAAAAACAGGTGAATCTTACCCCTCGACAATACCGTCAGTCCCTGATCAATAAATAATCTGTTAATTCTGACCCCAAATTTCCAAAAAATTTACGCCCTGTAATTTGTTTCCTTTTTTCTAGTAGTCTGTTTCCTTGCCTGTACCTGCCATCTAATAATTTTGTTTCATAATTATAATACAGAGCTAACAAATTTAAAAAACAGTCTTTATTATCAATGCTTAAATATAAAATGGAAACTATAAAAAAGTACTTTTAATCAATGCACATCTGCCCTATCCCAATTGGTCAGAAGGAACACTCAATAAAGCTTTTATACAGGTGGCGCACGAATTTTTCTTATCAAAGGGCTACGAGGTCATCGAGACGAGTATCGAGAAAGGATACAACGCAGACGAGGAAGTAGAAAAACATTTGGAAGCGGCCATCATAATTTTACAGACACCGATTAATTGGTTTGGCGCTCCATGGATCTATAAAAAATATGTAGATGAAGTATTCAATAGTGGCTTATTCAGTGAAAAATTTCTTTCAGGTGATGGCAGAACCAGAGAAGATCTCTCCCGACAATATGGAACAGGAGGTAAAATGCAAGGTAAAAAATTTATGGTCTCCAGTACCTGGAATGCACCTGAAGTAAGTTTTAATGATGAAAACCAACAGTTATTTAGAGGCATAAGCACTGCTGATTATTTAATGCATATAACAAGTAATTACAGATTCTGCGGCGTAGAAGTTGTCTCGGACTATAACTGTTTTGATATTTTTAAAGATGGTGATATCGCAACAAGCCTTAAAGACTATCCGGCACATCTAGCTCAGGTTTTTGAAATTTAACAACGTTCATAGCTGCATAACAGCGTAAGTGAATTGCGAGAACGCATCCAATAGTAAGTCCTATTCCCAATATTCAGACTGTAATGATGATCGTTTTACTTTGAAATAAGGAGGATTACTTAAAACGGTTCTTCATTTTATGCTAAAATGAAGAACCGTTTCTGGTGACTAGTGAGTTTCCTGGAAAAACTGTTTGGTATCTCCTACAGGAACATCAAATTGATTTTTTTCCAAAGCTAAAAACAATTCATCAGCAACCTGAGAAGCAGGAATACCGTTTGCCCCTCCTATTTCTGCAGAGAATTCGGTATCGACCAAAGGCGGATAAACTTCATAGACCTGCAGCTTTTTCTGATCTTGATAGGTCTGTCTTAATGCGGTAGTATAGCTATGGAGCGCCGCTTTCGTAGCACCATAAGTGGGTAGCATTACATGGCTTCCGAACACTGCTATTGATGAAATATTAATAACAGCCGCTTCAGCTTTCTGAAGAAGATGTGGAAGTAGCAATTCTGTAAAATGGATAACACTGAAATAATTGGTATTCATCTCAATAGCTGCTTTTTCATGTGCTCCGATCGTTTCACTTAAGAGATAAGCAAAAGCAGCACCTGCATTATTGATGATAATATTAACATCCGGATAATTTGTTTTCAAATCATTGGCAATACGGATTCTATCTGATTCGACCGACAGATCTCCCTGAATGGCCACTGCCTGATCCAGTTCTTCTAACGCCTTTTGAAGCCGTTCTGTATTTCTGCCGTTGATAATAACTTTATTTCCTGCTGCATTTAATTTCTTAGCGATCGCTAATCCTATTCCGGCACTTCCGCCGCTGATGAATATGGTATTTCCTGTTGTTTTCATATTATTATTGTTGATCTATAGTTTTATAATCTGTATAACCCTTTTCGCCCGGAGTATAAAAGGTATTCTGATCCGGAACATTTAGTGCAGCTCCGGTTCTGTAACGCTCCACTAAATCAGGATTTGCAATAAAGGGTACACCAAATGATACCAGATCGGCATCACCATCACCTATAACCTGATTGGCCGTATCTTTATTAAAGCCGCGGTTAATGATGATCGTTCCTGTATACAGCTGACGGAAATGCTTGGCAACTTCCTGGATAGCATTGGCGTTTCCGGAAACATCAGTAAAAGGTTCTATCAAGTGCAGATAAGCCAGATCGTAATCATTCAGCCTATTGACTAGATAGTTGTAAAATGCAATGGTCTCATCGTCGACCAAAATACCCATAATACCGTTTAAAGAAGGGTTGAGACGAACCGCAACTTACGGATATCGGCAACCTCTTTTATGGCATCCAAAATCTCGAAAAGAATGCGCGCTCTATTTTCGATCGAACCCCCATATTCATCGTTGCGCAGATTAGAATTTTTACTAAAAAACTGCTGCAGTAAATAGCCGTTGGCAGCATGAAGTTCAACACCGTCAAATCCAGCTTCAAAAGCATGAAGCGCCCCTTGTTTGAAATCATTAACCGTTCTTTTAATATCAGCAACCGTCATGGGCTGAGGAGCGACAGTAAGTTTAAATCCCGTCGCTGTAAAAACCTGCTGTTCTGGATTTACATCCGACGGAGCCAACGGTTTTTTACCCTGATGAAGATCAGGATGCGAGTATGCTCCAGTGTGCCAGAGCTGGGCAAAGATGACTCCGTTTTCAGCATGTACTGCTTCCGTGGTCAATTTCCAGCCTGCGATCTGCTCTTGCGTATAAATTCCAGGAACATGTATAACACCTACTGCCTCAGGATTGATAAATGTACCTTCGGTAATGATCAGTCCAGCAGAAGCACGCTGTTTGTAATACAGCGCAGTCAACGCTGTTGCTTTATTTTCGGGATTATCAGAACGGCTTCTGGTCATGGGAGCCATCACTATCCGGTTCCGCAATTGTAATCCATTTTTATGGTAAGAATTAAATATTACACTGTTTTCCATGGTATTAATAATTTAAAATCGTAAATT